>JBDSED010000065.1:0-18990 GCA_039920225.1 Sphingomonas sp. | reverse complement strand
ATCGGCAAAGCCTATTACGCAGTGCCCATCGCCCTGCTCGCCTATGACCGCGCCGCCGATCAATATGTCTCGTCGGTCGAGCCCCAGGTGCTCGAAGGCGGCCCGAGCTGGGCAAGCACTATACCGTTGTTCGACCAGGATTATGCCGATCGCGTCGCGAGTTATTACGGCGCGGACAAGCAGGACCTGGAGATCGGCTAATCGTTCTCGTTTAGGCGCGCGATGGCGTCTCGACGCTGCATCTTGCGCTCAGCCTTCCAGAATGCGCGCTTGGTGTCACGAAGGTGACGCCACCATTCGCGGGCCGCAGTCAATTGGCCCTGTCGCATGTGCGCCATCGCTCAAGCCGCGAAACGCGCCGCGTAAATGGCCGGGCGATACCGCGGTTCCGGGATGTCAAAATTCTGATCGCGCGCGACTTCCAGCCAGCCGTTGATCGCATCGCGTACGTTAGCCAATGCGGTAGTCGGACTGTCCCCATGCGTCGTGCAAAAACGCAGGTCCGGTACGTCCGCGATCCAGCAATCATCTTCGTCCGACCAGAACAAGTTGATGTGATAATGCGGGTCGCTCATTCGCCGATGCTCAAATCGTGTTTCTCGATGATAGCAAGCAATTGCCGGATTTGATAGCGCTTGGCATCCTTGCCCTCGGTAAGACAGTCAGGACCTCGGCGACCCCAGGGCGGACATACTGCCGGTGGCTCCCGTTGGTCCGCATCCAGACAAAACCGAATGCTTTCAAAAGGCACTCGAAATCGCGAAACGACCTCGTCGCGTGCGGATTGGCCAAGACCCAAGCGTAGAGTTTGGCAATGCGGGTCATTTCGAATCCCATTCAGGCATAGGCGACGATCAATGTTCAACGATCTTCGCGAAGCCCGCAATTGGGCGAAGTTAGGCTAACGCGCCCGCCGACTGCTGCCCGGCATGCCCGCGCGCATCTTCGACTGTTTGCCATACCGCGTCTTGCGAGTCCCCGGCTTGCCTTCGTTCGACCGCCCCATGATGGGCGCGCGATGCTCGTCGGCGGGTAGCCCGAGTTCCTCCGCCTCCAACGACCGGATTTCGTCGCGCAGCCGGCCCGCTTCCTCGAATTCCAGATCGGACGCGGCCTTGCGCATCTTCTTTTCGAGGTCCTCGATATACGCGCGCAGATTGTGACCGACCATGTGCGGGCGGTCCTCGTCGATCTCGACGGTGACTTGGTCGCGGCTCGCCACGTCCTTGATGATGTCGCCGATGTTGCGCTTGATCGTGGTCGGCGTGATGCCATGTTCTGCATTGTATTCGCGCTGTTTTTCGCGGCGGCGGTTGGTCTCGTTGATTGCGCGCTCCATGCTGCCGGTCATGCGGTCGGCATAGAGGATCACCCGCCCGTCGACGTTGCGCGCGGCCCGACCGATCGTCTGGATCAGCGAGGTTTCGGAGCGCAGGAAGCCTTCCTTGTCGGCGTCCAGGATCGTCACCAGCCCGCATTCGGGAATGTCGAGCCCCTCGCGCAGCAGGTTGATCCCTACCAGCACGTCGTAGACACCAAGCCTAAGATCACGGATCAGCTCGATTCTCTCGAGCGTCTCGACGTCGCTGTGCATATAGCGGACCTTGAGCCCTGCCTCGTGCATGAACTCGGTGAGGTCCTCCGCCATCCGTTTGGTCAGCGTGGTGACGAGCGTGCGGTATCCCAGCTCTGCGGTCTTGCGGCACTCGTTGATGCAGTCCTGCACCTGATCCTCGACCGGCTTGATCTCGACCGGCGGGTCGATCAGCCCGGTCGGGCGGATGACCTGCTCGGCGAACACGCCGCCGGTCTGCTCCATCTCCCACCCGCCCGGCGTCGCCGAGACATAGGTCGTCTGCGGGCGCATCGCGTCCCATTCGTTGAAGCGCAGCGGCCGATTGTCGATGCACGACGGCAGCCGGAATCCGTATTCGGCGAGCGTGATCTTCCGCCGGTGATCGCCGCGCGCCATGCCGTTGATCTGGCCGATCGTCTGGTGGCTCTCATCGACGAACAGCAGTGCGTTCTCGGGCAAATATTCGAACAAGGTCGGCGGCGGCTCGCCCGGCATGCGGCCAGTAAGGAAGCGCGAGTAATTCTCGATCCCGGCACAAGACCCAGTCGCCGCAATCATTTCGAGGTCGAAGTTCACTCGCTGTTCGAGCCGCTGCGCTTCGAGCAGCTTGCCCTCGATCTGCAATTCCTTGAGCCGCTCGGCGAGTTCGAACTTGATCGCCTCCATCGCTTGCTTGAGCGTCGGCCCCGGCGTCACATAGTGCGAGTTGGCGAACACGCGGACATAGTTGAGGCTCGCGACCTTCTTGCCGGTCAGCGGATCGAACTCGACGATCTCCTCGATATCGTCGCCGAAGAACGACACGCGCCATGCGGTGTCCTCGTAATGCGACGGGAAGATTTCGAGCGTGTCGCCCTTCACGCGGAAATTGCCGCGCTGGAACGCGGCGTCGTTGCGCTTGTACTGGAGGGCGACGAGCTTGCGCACGATCTCGCGCTGGTCGACCGTCTGGCCCTTCTTCAGGTCGAAGATCATCGCCGAATAGGTCTCGACCGATCCGATGCCGTACAGGCACGATACCGACGCTACGATGATCACGTCGTCGCGTTCGAGCAGCGACCGGGTGGCGGAATGCCGCATCCGGTCGATCGACTCGTTCACCGAGCTTTCCTTCTCGATGTAGGTGTCGGACCGCGGGACATAGGCCTCGGGCTGGTAGTAATCGTAATAGCTGACGAAATATTCGACCGCGTTTTCGGGGAAGAACGACTTGAACTCGCCGTAGAGCTGCGCGGCGAGGATCTTGTTGGGCGCCAGGATCAGCGCCGGCCGCTGCAGCGTCTCGATCACCTTGGCCATGGTGAAGGTCTTGCCCGACCCGGTCACGCCGAGCAGCACCTGGTCGCGCTCGCCCGCCAGCGCAGCCTCGGTCAGCTCCTTGATCGCCCCCGGCTGGTCGCCCGAAGGCTCGTAGTCGCTGACGAGCACGAACGCCTTGCCGCCCTCGATCTTGGCCGGGCGCTCGGGCCGGTGGGGGATGAACGACTGCCCGGTCTCGGGCTCCGCCAGGTTGGTGCGAATCTGGATTGCCATATGCGTACAATATGGTGACTTTAGGCCGACACCGCAACAAAGCGGGAACAGGTGGCGCCGGGTGAGCGAAGTCGGCGCAACGAAAGGGACAACGATGCGCAAGACGATGATGACCGCCGGGATCGCCGCGATAATGCTGGCCGGCTGCGCCAAGGGTCCGCCGCCGAAGCGCGAGCCGGGCAGCTGGTCGCAGACAATGGAACTCAAGCGGTTCGAGGGCAAGGACGCCGACAAGGCCAAGGCCGCGCTCAACCAGATGTTCGCGACGATGAGTGCGGTGACGATCTGCGTCACGCCCGAAATGGCGGCGAAGGAAGACCCCACCGCCAATCTCGAAAAGCTCGGCAGCGGCGGCGGCACCTGCACCTTCGACAAGAAATCGGCCACCGGCGGCACGCTCGACATCGCCGGTTCGTGCAGGGACGCGAGCGGCAAGACCGCAAAGATCACCGCGACCGGCACGCTGGGCGCGAACGATCAGGACATCAACATGCTCGTCGAGGGCTTCGACACGGCCGGCACGCAGGAAGGGCTGATGGAAATACGCGTCCATTCGGTCCGCAAAGGCGAATGCACCGCGAACGACATGCGCCCCAAGACGATGTGAACGACCGCGGAATACAGGAGGACCAACCATGATCGGCTATGCGACGCTCGGGACCAACGATATCGGCAAGGCCCAAGCCTATTACGACGATTTGTTCGGATCGATCGGCGCAAAGCGGATCATGGAGTTCGCCGAACCCAACGGCTTCACGATGTACGGGACGGCGTTCGACAAGCCGGCGATCGCGGTGACCAAGCCGTATAACGGCGACGCCGCCACGGTCGGCAACGGCACGATGGTGGCGATCCCGTTCGAACGGCGCGATCAGGTCGATGCGTTCTATAACCGCGCGATCGAGCTCGGGGGCAGCGACGAAGGCGCGCCCGGCCTGCGCGGCGACGAGGGGCCGCAAGCGTTCTACGGCGCCTATTTTCGCGACCTCGACGGCAACAAGCTATGCGCGTTTCGGGTCGGGCCGGCGTAACGCCGTTCCCCGGCGAAGGCCGGGGCCCAGTCCCAAAGCAAAATCGCGCGCGATAAGCGCGCCCGCGCTCCCGCGCGGTTCTTTCCAAGGGACTGGACCCCTGCCTTCGCCGGGGAACTAACCGACCCTGCGGTAAGCCACCCGCCACATCACCACCGCGATGCCGGCGGCCATCGCGGCCATGATCACGCTGGTGAGGAGCCCGCTCGCCCAGCGGTAGAGCAAGGTGCGCGCGTCCATCGCAGGCATCGTGAACAGGCCATAGCCATAGGTCTGACCGCCGAGGAACAGGACGAAGCCAATCGCCGCGCCCAGCGCCGCCGCCGCGATCGGCCCGCGCCGCCCGCTAGCGTGGAGCAACGCCCAGGGGATCGCCGCCAGCGCGGTGATCGACAGCGCGGTCATCAGCGACCCCATCAATAGTCCAGCGAGCAGCGCGCCAACGTTGTACGTGCCCGCGAACACCATCAACAGCACGCCGATCGCGCCGCCCATCAGGCCGCCCGCGCCGACCGCCAGCCCGACGCGGTCGATGCTCGTTTCGTAATGGCGCGACGCCGGTTGTGCTGGCATGCCCCTCCCCCTTTGCACGTCACCTTAGCACCGCGGCGATGACGCTCAAGCCGCGCTGTCAGCGCAGCGCTTTCACCGCCGGCGTGTCGAGACAGCGAAGGAGATCAGCGCGCCCCATTGCCGGTTGCGGCGGCCGCGCGACATAAGCCGGCACCTCCACCGTCCGGCCGATCGGCTCGGTCCCGAACCCGCGCTGGCCGGTACAGCGTTCCGCCGCGGCGAGCAGTTTGGGCGGCGTGTCCCAGGCCTCATAGGATAGCCGGAACGTGCCCCAATGCACGCCCAGCGCGCGCGCCGCGCCGAGCCGTCGATAGACCTCGACCGCATCGACCGGTCCGATATGGCTCCCGGCCGCCACTTGCCCGGCGCTGAACCTGAACGCGCCGATCGGGATCAGCGCCAGGCGGATCGGCCCGTGGCTCGCCGCCTGGTCCGCCCAGCCGAAATCGCCCGCGCCGGTATCGCCCGCGAAGAACAGGTTGCCGCCGGGCAACCGAACGACGAAGCTCGACCACAAGGCGCGGTTACGGTCGGCAAACCAGCGGCTGTCCCAATGGTGGCCCCGGTTAACGATGACCTCGATCCCTGGCCGAACCGTCATGCGCCCGCCCCAGTCGCGCGCCGTCGCCGGCACGCCGGCCTGGCCTATCACACTGTCGTTGCCCAAGCTGGTGACGATCACCGGCTTGTCGTGCGCCCACAGCCGCTTGAGCGTCGCCAAGTCCATGTGGTCGTAATGGTCGTGGCTGACGAGCACGAGATCGATGTGCGGCAAATCCTCGAACCGGATGCCGGGCTCGGCGACCCGCGTCGGGCCGAACCCGAACGGCCCCGCGCTCTTGCTCCACACCGGATCGGTCAGGATGTTGAGGCCGTTGGTCTGGACCAGCACGGTCGAATGCCCGACCCATGTCACCAGCATCCGCGTGCCATCGACGCGCGCCGCCGGCCTGGTCGGCGTCACCGCGACGCGCGACGGCCACAAAGGCCGGTCGTCGCTGGCCGTGACATAGCGCAGCATCGTGCCCGTATTGGCCACCGGCAGGCCGTCGTCGCCGTCGGGATTGAAGAAGCGCTTGCCGTCGAAATGGTCGCTGGCGGGGCCGCGATAATAGCGCGCGTCGAGAAAATGCGGGACGATCGCCAAGGCGAGGCAGATCAGGACGACCAGCCACAAAAGCGCCGCGCCGATTCCCCGGAAAATCAACCCGATCCGCATGCCCGCCCGTCCCACAGCGGGCGGGACGGTTCAAGCCGCGATCAGCCCTGATCCTCGTAGGCGAATTGCAGGATGCCCCAATGTCGCCCCTGCACCTTGATCGACGCGATGACCTGCTTGAGCAGTAGCACGTCGCCGCTGGCCGTCGATCGACGGTACGCCTTGAGGCAGAACGGGTCGGTGATCTTGCACTGCGCCTGCGTGTCGGGGAAATCGAAGATCAGCCCCTGCCGCGAATGCTCGGCGTTCCAGGCATCGTCGCCCGGGCGCTGCGGGTGCGCGCGTTCGGGCATCGCCACCGCACCGAAGCCGTTGCGGTCGGTGAAGGTCATCCCGAAAAAACCCTCGCGCTTGCGGGCATCTTCCTGATGTGGGCGCGCAGCAGGGACGATGAAACGCTGCACCGGGTGCGTATATTGCGCCGGGCTGCTGCCCGCGATCGGCGTGTAAACCTCGCTGAACAGGTCGGCGGCACTGATCTCGCCCGCAAGTGCCACCTCGAGCCGCCCCGCTACCGCCGCCGCGGTATCGAGCCCGAAGCGGATATAGGGCGAATCGGCGATCTCGACGCCGCTCTGGGCGAAATATTGCAACATCGCGTTGGTGTCGTCGCTGACGCCGGTCAGGCGGCGAGACAGGCGTTGCAGGCCATCGGCATTGCCCGTCGAATTGTGCGCCAGACTGCCGAGCCCTGAACGGATGTTGCCGACCGATTCGACCATGTAGCCGATCGAATCCGCCACCGCCTCGCTGTTGTCGGAAAGCCCGCGCATCAGCGTCGACAGCCGCCCGACCAGGGCTTCGATATCGCGCGTGCCGTCATGCGCCGACTGCGCTTTTTCGACGCCGTGCGCGACGCGATCGAGCATGCCAGACGCTTCGCCCGTCAGCGCGCGGATCGACTGCTCGATCTTCTGCGTCGCGGTCGCGGTTTCGTTGGCTAGCTTCTTCACTTCGCTTGCGACCACTGCAAAGCCGCGCCCGGCGTCACCCGCGCGCGCCGCTTCGATCGTTGCGTTGAGCGCGAGCAGATTGGTCTGGCTGGCGATCCCGCTGATCACCGACGTCACGTGCGCCACGGTCTCCAGCGCTTTGTTGAAACCGCCCAGCGCGGCGTGAATGTGGCTGACCTGGTCGATCAGTTCGACCACGTTGGCGGTCGCGCCCGACAGTTGGCGGCTCGAATCGTCGATCACCGCGCGCGCCGCGCCGGCGCTCGACCGCGCTTCCTGTGCTGAGACGGCGATGCTTTCGCCGCTCTCGGCGAGCCGCACCGCATCCCCGCCGATCGCCTCGATCGTCGCCGCCTGATCGGTCACGCGCCCGGCCAGTTCGCTGATGTCGGCCTGAAGGTCGAGCGTCCGGATGCCCAGATCGCCCGACATCCGCGCCGCAGTCTGGACGGTTTGCGCGATGTCCAATTCAAAAACCCCTGTAAAATCAGGGGAAAGCGTTACGGCGCGTTGGTTAACGTCTGCTTAGCGCTGGCAGGTCACGCAGCCTGATCGCAGGCGCACGGGATGCGTGAGCGAGAAATCAGGCCAGCAACTTCTCCCGCGCGATCTTCTCCTTCCACACCAGCGGGGCGAGCTGGTGGACGTTGTGGCCTTCGCTGTCGACCGCGACGGTGACCGGGAAATCCTGCACTTCGAACTCGTAGATCGCTTCCATGCCGAGATCCTCGAACCCGACGACCTTCGACCCCTTGATCGCTCGCGCGACGAGGTACGCCGCGCCGCCGACCGCCATCAGATAGGCCGACCTGGCGTCCTTGATCGCCTCGGTCGCGGCCGGGCCGCGCTCGGCCTTGCCGACGCACGCGAGCAGGCCCTGGTCGAGCATCATGCGCATGAACTTGTCCATCCGCGTCGCGGTGGTCGGACCCGCCGGCCCGACGACTTCCTCGCCGACCGGATCGACCGGGCCGACATAATAGATCACGCGGCCACGGAAGCTGACCGGCAGGTCGTCGCCCTTGGCCAGCATGTCGGCGATCCGCTTGTGCGCCGCGTCGCGGCCGGTCAGCATCTTGCCGTTGAGAAGCAGCCGGTCGCCTTGCTTCCAGTCCTGCACTTGGTCCGGCGTCAGCGTGTCAAGATCGACGCGGATCGCGGCCGCATCGGGCTTCCAGTCGACCTTGGGCCAGTCGTCGAGGTTCGGCGCCGCCAGATACGCCGGCCCCGATCCGTCGAGCGTGAAATGCGCGTGGCGCGTCGCGGCGCAATTGGGGATCATCCCGACCGGCTTGCCCGCGGCGTGGCACGGCGCGTCCTTGATCTTGACGTCGAGGATCGTCGACAGCCCGCCCAGCCCCTGCGCGCCGATGCCGAGCGCGTTGACCTTGTCGAAAATCTCGATCCGCAGCGCCTCGATATCGTTTCTGGGCCCGCGCGCCTTGAGCGGCCCCATGTCGATCGGCTCCATCAGCGCTTGCTTGGCGAGCAGCACGCAATGCTCGGCGGTCCCGCCGATCCCGATGCCGAGCATCCCCGGCGGGCACCATCCGGCACCCATCTGCGGGAGCATCTCGATCACCCAGTCGACGATCGAATCGCTTGGGTTCATCATCTTGAACTTGGACTTGTTCTCGCTGCCCCCGCCCTTTGCCGCGACATCGACCGACACGCGGCTGCCCGGCACCATATCGACGTGCAGAACGCACGGCGTGTTGTCCTTGGTGTTACGCCGCGTGAAGGCAGGGTCCTCGAGCACCGACGCGCGGAGCTTGTTCTCGGGGTTGAGGTAGGCGAGCCTCACACCCTCATCGACCACGTCCTGCAGCGACCGACTGGTGTCGTCGAGCCGGCAGTCCATCCCCCATTCGACGAACACATTGACGATCCCGGTGTCCTGGCAGATCGGCCGATGCCCCTCCGCGCACATCCGCGAATTGGTCAGGATCTGCGCGATAGCATCCTTGGCCGCCGGCCCCTGCTCGGCCTCGTACGCTTCGCCCAGCGCATGGATGTAATCCATCGGATGGAAGTAGGAGATGAACTGCAGCGCGTCGGCGACGCTCTCGATCAGATCGGCGGAGCGGATAATGGTCATAGTGAGCGCCCTAAGTCGCTCGCCGGCATTGCGCAACGGCCCGCCAAACCAACGCCGGTTAATCGAAATGACACCAACTTTCGTCATTCCATTGGCGGATGAGATATTCACCACATCTTTGCATCGCGGCGGTCGGCCTGGTGCTGGCGACCGCCCCGGCTCGCGCGGATGACTTACGTAATGGCGGCAAGCTCGTGTTGACCGGTGGCGTCAGTACCGTCGAAGGATCGGCCGGCGGCGGAATTGCGACTTGGGCGCTCATCGCGGGAAACGAGACCGACGCCGGGATCGGCGGCACGGCGCATGTCAGCTACGTCGCGTTGCCCGATTTCGATCTGACGAGCTTCGGCGCCGCGATCGGCTATCGCGACCGGGTGGAGGTGTCCTACGCGCGGCAGGATTTCGACACGCGCGCAGCCGGCGCGGCGCTCGGGCTGGGGCGCGGTTACACCTTCTCGCAGGACATAGTGGGCATAAAAGTCCGCGTGATTGGCGACGCGGTCTACGACCAGGACCGCCTGCTCCCGCAGATCGCGGTCGGCGCACAATATAAGCGCGCCAATCGCGGCGCGGTGATCACGGCGATCGGTGGTCGTCAGTCGAGCGGGGTCGATTTCTACGCCGCCGCGACCAAGGTGATCCTCGCCCGCAGCGCGGTGGTGGGCGCCACGGTCCGGCTGACCAAGGCCAACCAGTTCGGTCTACTCGGCTTCGGCGGCGACAAGTCGAACGCCTATCGCCCGCAGTTCGAAGGATCGGCGGGCATGTTGCTCAAGCGCAACCTGCTGGTCGGCGCCGAATATCGCACGAAGCCCGACAATCTCGGCTTCGCACGCGAACAGGACGCTTATGACCTGTTCGCCGCCTGGGCATTGACCCGCAACTTCACGCTAACCGCCGCGTATGTCGATCTCGGCGATATCGCCACCGTCCGCAAACAGCGCGGCGCCTTCCTCTCGCTCCAGGCCGGATTCTAACATGTTACTCTACGCGCTCATGCTTGCCGTCGCTACGCAGAGCGTGCCGCCCGGCGAGGAACCCGTCGCCCCTTACGCGCAGAGCGATACCAATGCCGGCGCCGCGCCGTTCACCGGGACCGGCATGCTCAAGGCATTCCACGGCCGCGAAGGGATCGCCCGGATCGTCGACGACACGGTCGACCGCGCGCTGGTCGACAAGCGTCTCGCCGATATCCTCAAGGGCCAGGACATCGTCCGCTTGCGCCGCCTGCTCAAGGAGCAGTTCTGCTACATCCTCAACGGCGGCTGCGCCTACACCGGCCGCAATATGAAGGACGGGCACAAGAACCTCGGCCTCCAGAACGCCGATATGGGGGCGCTGGTCGAGGACCTTCAGGCGGCGATGCGCAAGGAGCGCGTGCCCTTCTTCGCCCAGAACCGTTTCCTCGCCAAGCTCGCGCCGATGCGCCGCGACGCCGTCGAGCGCTAGTCGCACGGGCGTCAGGATAGCGTCCGCAACCGCCCCTCATAGTCCCGCTTGCCGATCGGCACGCCGTTGGCGCGCAGGATGTCGTAGGCGGTGACCGCGTGGAAATGGAAATTGGGCAGCGCGAACGACAGGATGAAGGTCTCCGCCGTGAAGGCGAGCCGTCGCGGACCGATCTGCATGTCGAGTTCCTTGCCGGCGCATGCGTCGATCTCATCGCGCGCGAACATCTGTAATTTAGCTCCGGCGTGGGCGACCATCGCCTGAAGATCGGCGAACGGCATCGACCCGACCAGCGGGGGCGGTGCGAATACGCCGGTCGTGAGCGCCTCCACGCCCCAGGCGGCATGGTGCGACAGGGCTTCGATCTGGAAATGGAACGGCGCCATGTCCGGAAAAAGGCGGAGGTCCACGAAGTCGTCGGGGTCGGCGCCGACGTCTGCGCAATGCCCCACCGCACAATTGAGGAAACCCGAAACCGCCTCCACCGTCTGCAGGAAGGTCGGCACGCTGAGGTCATAGAGCGATATCGACATCAGTCCCGCCCCTCGGGCGCGCCGAGCGGGAAGTAATGCCGGTAAGGCCGCGCCTCATCGAGTGCGCGGGCGTAACTCGGCCGCGCGAGCAGGCGGTCGCGATACGCCCACAAATTCTCGAAGCTCTTCGGGATCGCGTAGGTCCAGTCGGCGTAGAGCAAGGCCGGGGCCGCCGAACAATCGGCCAGGCTGAAGGTGTCGCTCGCCACCCACTCGCGCCCAGCCAGATGGCGGTCGAGCCATGCATAAGCGGTGTCGAACTGCGCCTTCCACTTCGCCCCGCCCTCGCCGTCATCGGGCTCGCGGCCGATCGCGACATAGACCATGCGCTGCTGCGGATAATTGATGTAATTGTCGAAGAAGCGGTCCCACATCCGAACTTCGACCGCGGTATCGGGATCGTCTGAAATCAAGGGCTTGTCGGGGTATTTGACGTCGATATATTCGATGATCGTCGCATCGAACACCAAATGCTCGCCATCGGTCAGCACCGGAAACTTGCCGATCGGCCAGAGCGCCGCGAATTCGCTCGCCACCGGTTCGCTGCCGTCGAGCATCACTTCCTCGAACGTGACGCCCTTTTCGTAGAACGCCGTTTTGGCCTTCTGGCAATAGGACGACAGCGGGTGCGCATAGAGCTTTAGCGTCATTTCACCTCTCCCGACTTCTTCGTCAGCACGACGTGCATCGCGTTCGGGCTGTTGACCCGTTCGGTCACGCCGAACCCGAGCGCTGGCAAGTCGATTCCGTCGAACATCTTCTCGCCCCGCCCCAGAAACACCGGCGACACGGCATAGTGCAGCTCGTCGATCAGCCCGGCCTGCAGATATTGCCGCACGGTCGAGACCCCGCCGCCGATCTTGACGTCGAGATCGCCCGCCGCGGCCGTGGCATGCTCGAGCGCGCTGTGGATGCCGCCGGTGACGAAGATGAAGGTCGTCCCGCCTTCCATCTCGATCGGCGGACGCGCGTGGTGCGTCAGGATGAAGGTCGGCGCGTGATACGGCGGATTGTCGCCCCACCATCCCTTCCAGTCGGGGCCGCCCCAATCGTCTCCAGCGGGGCCGAACATGTTGCGGCCGAGGATGAACGCGCCGAACCCGGCCATCCCGCGCGTGCCGAAATCATTGTCCACGCCTTCGCCGCCGCCGGGCCGTCCGGTCATCTGGTGAAAGAAGCGGGTCGGGAAGAACCATTGATGAAGCTCGGGCCCGCGCTTGCCGAGCGGATCGGCGAGGCTCTGGTCGACCCCTGCGCCGAACCCGTCGATCGATACCGAAAACGCACCGACCCTGACCCTGCCCATCATCCCTCTCCATAACCGATTGCGAATCGAAAGCGGTTGCGTTTCCCATAACCGTAGGCATATTGCAATCGGTTATGACGCTTTCGGTTCCAGATGCCAAGTCGGGCTGTCCGATCAACCTGTCGATGCAAGTGCTCGGCGATCGCTGGAGCCTGATCGTCATTCGCGACATGATGTTCGGCAGTCGCCGGCATTACCGCGAATTGCTGGGGCAATCGGAAGAAGGGATCGCATCGAACATCCTGGCCGACCGTCTCAAGAAACTGACCGCGGCCGGCCTGCTAACGCGCGCCGACGACCCCAGCCACAAGCAAAAGGCGATCTACAGCCTGACCGAGCCGGCGATCCAGTTGCTCCCGGTGCTCGCGCATCTCGGCGCGTGGGGCCGGCGCCACCTCCCCACCACGCCGGATCTCGCGATCCGCGCGAAATTGCTCGACGAAGGCGGGCCAGCGCTGTGGGAGGATTTCATGGCCGAGTTGCGCCACGTGCATCTCGGGATGCCGCTCCCCGCTGGGCACGATCCGGTGCTGCCGCGACTGACCGCGGCGTACGAGGCGCTGGCCAGACAAAATTAATCCTCAGCGGCAAGCACTTCCTAACGACTTGCCGCTAGGTCGAGGGCATGCCGCTCCGCCGAGATCGATCGACTATTTCAGACGTGCCGCGCTCGATCTGGGGGGCGTTGGGGCTGAACGCGGATACCACGCCGGAAATCACCGACAGCCGATTGAGCCGCCTGGCGGAGGTCGCCGCGATCTGGCCGTTCGTACTGTTCGCGCAAATCATGGCGCCGGCCAGCGTCGCGTTGGTGGTCAACCATCTCGGCCATCCAGAGCTGCTTCGCGACGTCGCGATTCGCGGCGGGTTGATCGTCCTGATGTCGATCGGCGCGCTGCTGCAGCTCAAGCTGCGGAGGGCGCGGCAATGGCCGACCCAGATGCAGGTGCGGACGCTAACGCTGAGCGCCGCAGGGATCGGTGGCGGGTTGTTGTCGCTACTTCCGTTGCTGGCGAGCCCCGAGCTGACCCAATTCCATCTGGCAGGGTTCGTCGCCGTGTTCGCCGCAGTCACGATCACCGCGATCGCGGTTCACCCGATCCGCGCCGCGACGCTGGCATACGCTGCGACATTGGGCGCAATGGTGATGTTCAAATCGGGCATCGCGCTGCCGTCGGCAGTCGCCGCGCTTGCCTTCGTCACCTTGATCGTCGCCACGGTGCGGCTGGCGCGCGACGATCAGGCCGCGACCGAGCAACGCAGTTCCAGCGGCAATGCCGGGCGTCTTGCCGAACAACTGGTCCGCGAAGTCGAGGAGCATGGCGACGGCTGGTTCTGGCAGACCGACCGCCATGGCCATTTCACCTACCTGTCGGCCAAGGTCGGCAGCGAATTTTCGCGGCTCGACATCAAGACGGCGGGTGCGCGGCTGATCGATACATTCCGCATCGATACCGGATCGGGCGACACCGAGCGCACGCTCAATTTCCATCTGTCGACGCGCACCTCTTTCTCCGACTATTCGGTATGCCCCGCGACCGCCGACGACAGCGATCGCTGGTGGTCGATTTCGGGGCGGCCAATGCTCGACGATCTCGGCCGGTTCCAGGGGTTCGTCGGATCGGGCCGCGACCTGACCGAGAAGCGCCGCTCGGACGCGGAGATCACGCGGCTTGCCTTGTTCGACGGCCTTACGGGGCTCGCCAACCGCCAGCGCATGCGCGCCACGCTCGACAAGACGCTGGCGCCGCAAGCGGGCTCGCCGGGCACCACCGCGTTGTTCCTGCTCGATCTCGACCGGTTCAAGGCGGTCAACGACACGCTGGGCCATCAGGTCGGCGACGCGTTACTCAAGCAAGTCGCACAGCGACTGCAACGCGCGGTCGGCGAAGCGGGACTGGTCGGTCGGCTTGGCGGCGACGAGTTCAAGGTCGTGTTGCCCGGAATCGGCAACCGCGAACGGCTGAGCGAGCTCGCCCTCAGCGTCATCAACGCGATCTCCCAACCCTATTTCATCGAGGGATCGTCGATCTCGATCGGCGTATCGATCGGCATCGCCATCGCGCCGGAGAACGGGCAGGATTCGGAAACGCTGACGCGCAACGCCGACATCGCGATGTATGCCGCAAAGGCCGACGGCCGCGGCATCCACCGCTTCTTCCGCGAAGAATTGTTGGAAGGCGCGAAGTCGCGCAAGCAGCTCGAAGACGATTTGCGCAATGCGCTGGTCGGCGACCAGTTCCACGTCGCGTATCAGCCGGTCGTATCGACCGAAGGCGCGAGAATCGTCGGTTACGAGGCGCTGATCCGCTGGAACCATCCCACGCGCGGCGCGGTGAGCCCCGCCGAATTCATCCCGATCGCCGAGGAATCCGGGCTGATCGAATCGATCGGCGAATGGGTGCTGCGGACTGCGTGTCGCGAGGCATCGACCTGGCCCGACCATGTCCGCGTCGCGGTCAACGTTTCGCCGATCCAGTTCGCCAACCCGGCGTTGCCCGCCATCGTCACCTCGGCGCTCGCCAGTTCGGGCCTCGCGCCGCAACGGCTCGAGCTCGAAATCACCGAGGGCGTCTTCCTCAACGAGGGTTCGTCTTCCGAGAATATGTTCAAGGCGCTGAAGGGGATCGGCGTTCGTCTCGCGCTCGACGATTTCGGCACCGGCTATTCGTCGCTCGGCTATCTGAAGAAAGCGCCGTTCGACAAGATCAAGATCGACCAGAGCTTCGTGCGCGGCGCCGCTGTCCCGGGCAACCGCAACGCCGCGATCATCAAGGCGATCGTGACGCTGGCCAACACGCTCTACATGGAAACCACTGCCGAGGGCGTCGAGCATCAGGACGAGGTCGAGCTGATCCGCGAGCTCGGGTGCAGCCACATCCAGGGCTTCGTCTACGGCAAGGCGGCGCGCTGCGAAGAAGTGATCAAGCAGCTCCAGACCGCCGGCGGCGTCGCTACCGCGCAGGGCTACAAGGTCAGCCGCAACCCGCGCTCGACGATGCTGCGCACCGCGCAGCTCGACCTCGGCGCCGCGCGGGGCGAAGTCCGCATCCGCAACATCTCGTCGACCGGGGCGATGGTCGACGGGATCGAATTCCCGACCGAACATGTCGGTGTCGACGTGATGATCGAACTGCTCGAAGGCCAGATGTTTCCCGCCACCGTACGCTGGGCGAAGGAAGGCCGCGCGGGGCTCGAGTTCAACGAATATTTCAACCTCGAGCGCCTCAACGCCGCCGCCCCTGCGCGCGGCCTGCGCAAGACGGGCTGACGCCTCGACCTGACTGCGACAGCAGGACTGCCCGACTAGAATCGGGCCTGCGTCGTTCGAACCACAACCGGTTGATCGCGCCGCGGCCCCGTTAAAAAAAATGTGCAGTTCGACGTTCGTTCACTTGCGTTTCGCGAACCCCGCAGAAACCCGCGCGTCGCGGCAGATCGGCCCGATCGGGCCACTGACGAACCGACTCAAAATAGCGACGAACCGAGTCATTAAAACGTCATTTAGCATATTGCGTCCGAGCGCGGTTCGGCACAATCTGTAGAGGTTCAGTTCGGGGGCGAACCCAAGCACTGGTAGATCAGCGACCGGGATACCATGTTCCGGAGAGGGTCTTTTAGTGCCTGACGCACAGGCTGTGGACTATTTTTGTTCTCGTCTGTCGGTCTGCGAATGGTAGCATGGGGGTTCGCCCCCGAGTCGGCAGCACGAGCGGATCAGGCAGGGGCGAGAAATGGACTTTAGAGACACCGAAGGAACGGGCGAGAACATGGCGACGGATGCGATCGAAGCGGCGAGCCAGGCAATGGCGAGCGTCGCCAAGGCCAAGCCGGCGGAGCGCGATTCGAAGAGCGTCGCGCCGCAACCCTATGCGCTCGAGGTCGACCATTCGCGCGACTCGCTGCTGACCGATTTCGGCAAGGACACGCTGCAGGACCGCTACCTGTTGCCCGGCGAATCGTATCAGGATCTGTTCGTCCGCGTCGCCTCCGCTTACGCCGACGATGCCGCCCACGCGCAGCGCATCTACGACTATATCTCGCAGCTCTGGTTTATGCCCGCGACGCCCGTATTGTCGAACGGCGGCACGGGACGCGGGCTCCCCATTTCGTGCTTCCTCAACTCGGTGCCCGACAGCCTCAACGGCATCGTCGATACCTGGAACGAGAATGTCTGGCTGGCGTCGCGCGGCGGCGGGATCGGCACCTATTGGGGCAACGTCCGCGGCATCGGCGAGCCGGTGGGCTTGAACGGCAAAACCAGTGGCATCATCCCGTTCGTCCGCGTGATGGACTCGCTCACGCTCGCGATCAGCCAGGGCTCGCTGCGCCGCGGCTCGGCCGCCTGCTATCTCGACATCAGCCATCCCGAGATCGAGGAATTTCTTGAGATCAGAAAGCCTTCCGGCGACTTCAACAGAAAGGCTCTGAACCTGCACCACGGGGTGCTGATCCCCGACGCGTTCATGGAAGCCGTGCGCAATGGCGACGAGTGGCAGCTGAAGTCGCCGAAGGACCAGAGCGTCCGCGCCACGGTCGATGCCCGCGCGCTGTTCCAGAAGCTCGTCGAAACGCGCCTGTCGACCGGCGAGCCGTATATCATCTTCGCCGACCACGTGAACAAGAACATGCCGCGGCATCACCGCGAGCTGGGCCTGAAGGTCTCGACCTCGAACCTGTGCTCCGAGATCACGTTGCCGACCGGCAAGGACCATCTCGGCAACGAGCGCACCGCGGTGTGCTGCCTCTCGTCGCTCAACCTCGAGACGTGGGACCAGTGGAACAAGACCGAGGGGTTCATCGAGGACATCATGCGGTTCCTCGACAACGTGCTGCAGGATTATATCGACCGCGCCGAGCCGGGGATGGAGCGCGCGGCCTATTCCGCGATGCGCGAGCGGTCGGTCGGGCTGGGCGTGATGGGCTTCCACTCGTTCCTGCAAGCCCGCGGCCTTCCGTTCGAGGGCGCGATGGCGAAGTCGTGGAACATGAAGATGTTCAAGCATATCAAGGCGCAAGCGGACGAAGCTTCGATGGCGTTGGCGGTCGAGCGCGGCCCCTGCCCCGACGCCGCCGACATGGGCGTGATGGAGCGCTTCAGCTGCAAGATGGCGATCGCGCCGACCGCGTCGATCTCGATCATCTGCGGCGGGACCAGCGCGTGCATCGAGCCGATCCCGGCGAACATCTACACGCACAAGACGCTGTCGGGGAGCTTCTCGGTCAAGAACCCGTATCTCGAGAAGATCTTCATCGAGAAATCGAAGAATTCCGAAGCCGTGTGGAGCTCGATTCTCGAACATGGCGGGTCGGTCCAGCACCTCGACTTCCTCAGCCAGGAGGAAAAGGACTGCTACAAGACCAGCTTCGAGATCGACCAGCGCTGGCTGATCGAGCTCCAGGCCGATCGCACGCCGTATGTCGACCAGTCGACCAGCCTCAACCTGTTCATCCCCGCCGATGTCGAGAAATGGGACTTGCTGATGCTCCACTTCCGCGCGTGGGAGCTGGGCGTGAAGTCGCTCTATTACCTGCGTTCCAAGTCGGTGCAGCGTGCCGGCTTCGCGGGCGGGGTCGAGGCCGACAACACGATCGAGGCACCCAAGTTCGAGCTCGAGAGCACGGACTATGACGAATGTCTGGCGTGCCAGTGAGGTGGGAGCGCTAGATCGCCCTGACTTCCCCTCTCCCCTTGTGGGAGAGGGAGGGGCCCGCGTCGCGAAGCGGCGTGGGAGGGTGAGGGGGAATGCAGACGGCCTGACGAAGCGCCAACTGCTGCCTGCTTCAACCGTCGCTAAGTCGCGCGTCAACCGTCGCGATGGCGGAACCCCGGAATGTGTCGTCTGGGCCGCTTTGCGTGTCAGTTTCCCGGACGCGAAATTTCGCCGCCAGGTGCCGTTCGGCCCGTATCACGCCGACTTCTGCTCGCATTCCGCCCGTCTGATCGTGGAGGTCGACGACGCCACGCACGCAGACAATATGGCAAAAGACGACACCAGGACCCGCTTTCTCAACGGAGAGGGCTATCGCGTCATTCGGTTCTGGAACAACGATGTAATTGGAAATATCGACGGCGTGATTGCCGCGATCGCAAATCATCTACCGGATGAACTGAAGGAAGCCGCTCGTGGTTGAGCGACCCCCTCACCCTTCCCACTGCCTTTGGCAGCGGGCCCCTTCCCTCTCCCACAAGGGGAGAGGGAGAATAATGTCCCAAATTCCTCTCCCCTTGTGGGAGAGGGAGGGAGCCGCGAAGCGGCGGAAGGGTGAGGGGGACTTACCTTCGCTCGATTTACGCTTGCTCCTCCTCGAACGTCACCGCCACATCGGCGTTGGCGCTGAGCCGCACCTGGTCGCCCTCGACGCCGGCGATCAGGCCGGTCGAGATGAAGTGATGGTGCCCTTCGTGGCTGCCTTCGCCCGAGTCCTTCTTGGTCAGCTTGATGCGGTCGCCCTCGACCTTGTCGACAGTGCCGACATGGACGCCGTCGGCGCCGATGACTTCCATATGCTCACGGATCTGGCTGGTGTCGGCCATGGTATAGCTCCTTGGTTGATGGTTCCGGATGCGCAACGCACTCGCGCGGGAATCGATGCATGAGCCTCGCGCCGATCATCATGTATGCGGTCGCGGGCGTTTTGGCACTCGGCGGCGTAACGTCGATCGTCGCGATCCGCGGCACCAGCGAGCCCGCGGTCTATGCCCGGCGCATGCTGGC
>JBDSED010000064.1:0-8164 GCA_039920225.1 Sphingomonas sp. | reverse complement strand
GGCCCCCTGCATCAACGGCGTGTTGAAGATGCCGGGCAGGATCGTGTTCACGCGGATGCCCTCGCTCATAAGGTCGCGCGCAATCGGGAGCGTCATGCCGACCACTCCACCCTTCGACGCCGAATAGGCGGCCTGGCCGATCTGGCCGTCCTCGGCCGCGACCGACGCCGTCATCACCATCGCCCCACGCTCGCCGTCCTCGCCCGGATCGAGCGTGAGCATCCCCGCGGCCGATTTGGCGACGCAGCGGAAGGTGCCGACCAGGTTGATCTGGATGAGCCAGTCGAACGCAGCCAAGCTGAAATGCTTGATGCTGCCGTCTTCCTTGGAGCGGCTCGCGGTCTTCATCGCATTGCCGGTGCCGGCGCAGCAGACCAGCACGCGCTCCTGCCCATGCGCCGCGCGCGCCTTGGCGAAACCGGCATCGACGCTCTCGTCGCTGGTCACGTTGACCTCGCAAAAGATGCCGCCGATTTCGGCTGCGACCGCTTCGCCCTTCTCCGCCTGCATATCGAAGATCGCGACCTTGGCGCCCTTCGCCGCGAGCGCGCGCGCGGTTGCCGCGCCGAGGCCAGATGCGCCACCGGTGACGACCGCGGCTACCGTGTTGTCGAGCTTCATTGATTCTCTCCCTTACAGCCGCTCGACGATCGTGACGTTGGCGATCCCGCCGCCTTCGCACATCGTCTGCAGCCCCCATGTCTTGCCGCGCGCCCTGAGCGCGTGGAGCAAGGTTGTCATCAGCTTGGTGCCTGACGCACCGAGCGGATGGCCGAGGGCGATGGCGCCGCCATTGACGTTGAGCCGGGCATGGTCGGCGCCGATCACGCGCAGCCACGCGAGCGGCACGGGCGCGAACGCCTCGTTGACCTCGTACAGGTCGATATCCTCGATCTTCATCCCCGCCCGTTGCAGCGCACGCTGCGTCGCGGGGAGCGGTTCCTCGAGCATGATCACCGGGTCGCCCGCGGTCACCGTCAGATTATGGATGCGCGCTAGAGGGGTCAGGCCGTGATCCTTGAGCGCGCGTTCGCTGACGATCAACACGCCCGACGATCCGTCGCAGATCTGGCTGGCCGAGGCCGCGGTCAGCACACTGCCCTCGCCGAGTGACTTCACCGCCGCCAACGATTCCATCGTCGCGTCGTAACGGATGCCCTCGTCGGCGGTATGAAAGCCTTCGTTACCCTCTTCATCGACGATCGCGATCGGCACGATTTCATCCCTGAACGCTCCCGCCTGCGTCGCCGCAGCCGCACGGCGATGGCTCTCGAGCGAGAAGGCGTCGAGCTCTTCGCGGCTGAAGCCGTATTTCTGCGCCATCATGCCCGCGCCGACGAACTGGCTGAACCCGGGCACGCCATAGCGGTCCTTGATCTTCTGCGACCACGGCCCGATGCCGATGCCGAGCTGCGCCGGGGCGGAGCTGGCGAGCCCCATCGGCACGCGCGTCATGCTCTCGACGCCTGCGGCGATGACGATGTCCTGCGTTCCCGACATCACCGCTTGCGCGGCGAACTGAATCGCCTGTTGCGACGACCCGCACTGGCGGTCGATCGAAACCGCGGGAACGCTGTCCGGCAGGCTCGACGCCATGACGCAGCTGCGCCCGATATGCGCGGACTGCTCGCCGGCCTGCATCACGCAGCCCATGATGACGTCCTCGACCGCCGCGCCGTCGATCCCCGACCGCTGCACCAGCGCGTCGAGCACCGCACCGCCAAGGTCGGCCGGATGCCAGTCCTTCAGCTTGCCGCCGCGCCGCCCGCCCGCGGTCCGCGCCGCCGCGACGATATATGCCTCCGCCATCTCAGCCTCTCCTCTATTTGAGTTGCAGATAGTCACCGGTTGACGCGAGCGGCAAGCGCAATTTCCCGGTGGACGGCTTGGCTCGTCGGTGTATTGGCACGGCTCCTCCCCCACCTCATGCTGAATGGAGTTGTGCGTGTCCGGAGGTTTCACTGATCGCTACGGGTTGCAGGTCGCGAGCGAGCTTGCCGATTTCATCGAGCGACGTGCGTTGCCCGGCACAGGAATCGCGCCGGACGCATTCTGGGCTGGCGCCGCAGACATTTTCGCAAAGTTCGCGCCGCAGAACGCAAAGCTGCTCGAAAAGCGTGACCTGATCCAAGCGGAGATCGACGGCTGGCACGCACAACGCGCCGGGTTGCCGATCGAGCAGCCCCAGTATCAGGCGTTCCTCAAGTCGATCGGCTATCTGGTCGATGAGCCCGCGCCGTTCCGCATCACCACCGAGAATGTCGACCCGGAAATCGCGACGACCGCAGGGCCGCAGCTCGTCGTCCCGGTGCTCAACGCACGCTTCGTGCTCAATGCGGCCAATGCCCGCTGGGGGAGTCTCTACGATGCGCTGTACGGCACCGACGCGCTGCCTGGCACGGCCAAGACCGGCGGTTACGATCCGGTCCGCGGGAGCCAGGTAATCGTCTGGGCCAAGGCTTTCCTCGACGATTCCGTGCCGCTGGCAAGCGGGTCGTGGGCCGACCTGGCCAGCGAACCGACGCTCGCCGATCCGACGCAGCTCGTCGGTCGCGTAGGCGACAATCTCCTGTTCAAGCACAACGGCTTGCACATCGAAGTGGTAATCGACCGCGAACATCCGATCGGGCGCACCGACCCCGCCGGCATCGCAGACGTGATCCTCGAAAGCGCAATCACCACGATCGTCGACCTCGAGGATTCGATCGCTGCGGTCGACGCCGAGGACAAGGTCGCGGCGTACGCGAACTGGCTCGGCTTGATGCGCGGTGACCTGATCGAGACGTTCGACAAGGGTGGCAAAACACTCACCCGCAAGCTCAACGAGGACCGCAGCTACACGGCTCTCGACGGCACCGCCTTTACCCTGCCCGGCCGCGCACTGATGTTCGTGCGCAACGTCGGTCATTTGATGGCCACGCCCGCGCTCCGCCTGCCCGACGGCGGCGAAGCGCCCGAGGGCATCCTCGACGCGATCGTCACGAGCCTGATTGGGCTGCACGACATCAACGGCGCGCGCCGCAACAGCCGCGCGGGATCGATCTACATCGTCAAACCCAAGATGCACGGCCCTGAAGAAGCCGCGCTGACCAACGCCTTGTTCGATGCGGTCGAGGATTTGCTCGATCTTGTGCGTCACACGATCAAGGTCGGGGTGATGGACGAGGAACGCCGCACCTCGGCCAACCTCGCCGCGTGCATCAAGGCAGTCAGCGGGCGGATCGCGTTCATCAACACGGGCTTCCTCGACCGCACCGGCGACGAAATCCATACGTCGATGCAGGCCGGGCCGATGATCCCCAAGGGCGAGATCAAGAATTCCGCCTGGATCGCCGCGTACGAGAACCGCAACGTGCAGATCGGGCTCGCCTGCGGGCTGTCGGGCAGGGCGCAGATCGGCAAAGGCATGTGGGCGGCCCCCGACCGGATGGCGGACATGCTCGACCAGAAGATCGCCCACCCCAGGACTGGCGCGAACACCGCCTGGGTGCCCTCGCCCACTGCGGCGACGCTCCACGCGACGCACTATCACCAGGTCGACGTGTTTGCGCGACAGAAGGAACGTGCCGCCGAACCGGTCGCACCGCTCGACGCGCTGCTGTCGGTGCCGCTCGCGCTCGGCCGCAACTGGACGCCCGACGAGGTCCGCGCCGAGCTCGACAACAATGCGCAGGGCATCCTCGGCTATGTCGTGCGCTGGATCGACCAGGGCGTCGGCTGCTCGAAGGTGCCCGACATCCACGATATCGGGCTGATGGAGGACCGCGCGACGTTGCGCATTTCCAGCCAGGCGCTGGCGAACTGGCTGCTTCACGGAGTCTGCACGCCTGAGGAAGTCGAGGGCGCGTTCGGTCGGATGGCAATCAAGGTCGATGCGCAGAATGCCGGGGATCCACTTTGTCGCTCGCTGGTCGAAAACCCCGATGGCCCGGCATTTCGTGCCGCCCGCGCGTTGGTATTCGAAGGCACGACACAGCCCAATGGGTATACCGAACCCTTGCTCCACCGTTTCAGGGTAGAAGCGAAGTTGCGCCAACTTCAGACAATTGGATAAAATGGACAGCGCAATTGTTGAAGTAGGGTGAGCAAAATACCGTTACTTTACAAGTGTGATAAGAGACGACAGAGACCAGCGCGCTGAGAGACTTTAGTCACGCCGCACGCATAACTTTCCGCTCGCCAAAATCGGCCCCGTATATTAGGCTTCACATCGTCGGATTCGTCCGGTGTGTGCAATCGGGGTTAGGGGGTTACAGCGATGTTTAAGTTGATCAAGGTCGGCGTGGCAGCCAGCCTCCTGGTGGCAGGGATGGCGACCGCCGGTATGCCGTCGGGGCGCAATTTTACCGTCAAGAACACCAATGCCAAGGTCTCGATCCAGCGCGTATGGTATGCGCGCGCGGGCGAAGAGGGCGATCCATGGCATGAAGTCATGCTCGATTACGCCGTCAAGCCGGGCTCGACCTCGAACTTTACCATGGGGACAGGCGACATCTGCCTGTACGATATCAAGGTGCAGTTCAGCGACGCTTACGTGCAGCAAAAAGACAATATCAATGTCTGCCGTGGCGACACCGCGATCTTCACCTGATCGGTTGACGTTTCGGTTAAACGATATGGGGCGGTGGACTTTTGGTCTGCCGCCCATCTCTTGGGCCGTTAGTGGAAATCGCGCGATTTCGGCAGGATGCGAACGTCGCGCGGATGACGACCGCCGGTTGATGTAGCCTGAACCCGGCGCGGATCGGGCGTCAGGCCGATATCGGCGCGGGCCATGACCGGGCGCGTCTCGCGATCTTCCGACAGTCGCGATAGTTCGTGCGTGCGATCGATCACGCGCGCACCGATCAGGTGAACGACACTGCCCTCGCTCGGTGCGCTTCGCTGCACCTCGCCCTCGACCGTCATCAGCCGCGATCCCATCACGTGCATCCGCTGCGCCTCGAACACGCGCGCCCATAGCAGCACGTTGGTAATGCCGGTCTCGTCCTCCAGCGTGATGAAGATCGCATTGCCCTTACCCGGCCGCTGACGCACCAGCACGACCCCGGCGACGGTGACGCGCGAGCCGTTCTTCGCACCGGACACTTGTTCGCAACTCTTGACCCCCTCGGCCTCGAACATCGGCCTCAGGAACTGCATCGGATGCCCTTTGAGCGATAAGCGGGTCAGCTGGTAATCGGCGCTGACTTCCTCGCTAAGCGGCATGTCGGGCAGCTTGGCATCGATTTCTTCCCTCAATTCGCGAGCATCTGCGGCGGCGAACAGCGGCAGTTCACCGGACGGCGTTCGCCGCACTTCCCACAACGCGTCGCGGCGTCCCATATCGATCGAACCCCAAGCATCGGCGTCGGCGAGCAATCGAAGCGCCCGCGACGGCAGTTTGGCGCGGCGCGCTAGCTCCTCGATCGTAGCGAACGGACCACGTGCCGCGCGTTCATCGGCAAGCTTGCCACCCCAATCCGCGCGAAAACCGTCGATCTGGCGAAAGCCGATCCGTAGCACGAGACTATGCTCGCTCGGCTCCAGATTATTGTCCCACATGCTCGCGTTGACATCTATCGGCCGAGCCTCGATGCCGCCATTCTCCTGCGCCTCGCGCACGATCTGCGCCGGCGCGTAGAAACCCATCGGCTGCGAATTGAGCAACCCGCAGGCAAACACCGCAGGATAATGGCATTTGATCCATGACGACACGTAGACCAGTCGCGCGAACGACAATGCATGGCTTTCCGGGAAGCCATAGCTGCCGAACCCCTTGATCTGATCGTAGCAGCGCTGCGCGAAGTCGCGATCGTATCCGCGCGCGACCATGCCCTCCACCATCTTGCTTTCGAACTCATGGATCGTCCCTACGTTGCGGAACGTCGCCATCGCGCGGCGGAGTTGGTTGGCTTCGGACGGCGTAAATGCTGCGGCGACGATCGCTAGCTTCATGGCCTGTTCCTGAAACAGCGGAACGCCGTAGGTATCGCCCAGAATCTCCTTCAACTCGTCGGGATCGTGCGGCGGCTTGGGTGATGGATAGTCCCAAGGCTCGCCGGTGCTGCGCCGGCGAAGATAGGGATGGACCATATTGCCCTGGATCGGTCCTGGCCGGACGATCGCCACCTGCACGGTCAGATCATAGAGACTCTTGGGCTTGAGCCGTGGCAGCATGCTCATCTGCGCACGGCTTTCAACTTGGAATACGCCGAGACTGCGCCCCGCCTGGAGCATTTCGTAAACGGCCGGATCATCGGACGCCATGTCGAGGTTCAACGACTGATCGCCCATCCCGTGGGCGCGCATCAGATCGAAGCATTTGCGGATGCAGGTAAGCATGCCGAGCGCCAGCACGTCGACCTTCATCAAGCCAAGCGCGTCGATGTCGTCCTTGTCCCATTCGATGAAGGTGCGATCGGCCATCGCCGCATTGTGGATCGGCACCGTCTCGATCAGCGGGTTCTGGGTCAGCACGAACCCGCCGACATGCTGCGACAAGTGCCGGGGAAACTCGAGCAGCTGACCAACCAGCCCTTTGAGCCGCGCGACGTCGGGATTGTCGAGCGTGAACCCGGCTTGCTCGAATCGCGAATCCTCGACCGTGTTCGAATAGCTCCCCCAAATCGTGCTCGATAAACGCGACGTCACGTCGTCGCTCATGCCGAGCACCTTTCCGACCTCGCGCAACGTGCTGCGCGAACGATAATGGATCACCGTCGCGGCGATTCCGGCACGGTCACGGCCGTACCGCCTGTAGATATATTGCATCACCTCTTCGCGGCGCTCGTGCTCGAAATCGACGTCGATATCGGGCGGCTCGGCACGGTCTGCCGATACGAAGCGCGAGAAGAGAAGGTTGTGCTTGACGGGGTCGACCGAGGTCACGCCGAGCAACCAGCATACGATCGAGTTTGCCGCTGAACCGCGGCCCTGACACAGGATCGGCGGCTTCTGGCTGCGCGCGAACCGCACGATGTCGTGCACCGTCAGGAAATAATAGGCGTAGTTCTGCTGCTTGATGAGCGCGAACTCATCCCGAATCATCGCTTGCGCGCGCGCGGGAATGGTGCCGTCAAAGCGATCCTCGGCGGCTTCCATGACGAGATGCTCGAGCCAGTCCTGCGCGCGCCAGCCCTCGGGCACCGGCTCATGCGGATATTCGTAACTGAGTTGATCGAGTGTGAAATCGATCCGCGCGAGTAAACGTCTGATTTCCGTAATGGCTTCGGGATAGCGGCGGAATAGCCGGGACATCTCGGCGGGCGTCTTGAGGTGCCGTTCGGCATTCGCTTCCAGGAGGCACCCGGCATGCTTCAAATCGGTGCCCTTGCGAATGCACGTAACAACGTCGTGAAGCTGGCGCTGGTCGGGCGAGGCGTAGAGCGCGTCGTTGGTCGCAAGTAGCGGGACGCCAGCGGCGCGAGCCATATCAGCCAGCTTTGCCAAACGGCGTTTGTCCCGCCCGGAATATGGCGCTGTTACGCCCAGCCACAGTCGATCACCTGCGATGCGTTTCAAGCGATTGAGCGTGCCTTCCAATTCACCGTCATGCCGGCCTTGTGCCGGAGCCAACTCCACCACTTGCGCTGTCGATTGCGGCTCGGTGGATGTCGGAACAAATCCGGCATGACAATTGGGGAATGGGACGACGTTGGTTTCCTCCACCTCGTCCTCGCCTAACCGGAGGAATCCGCGGTCCTGCTCATCGGCGACGCGACGCTTCTCCGACAGCTCCTCGACCTGTTCCGGATCGAAGCTGCTTTGTGCCAGCACGATCAGCAGCAAATCCTCATGGTGCGCGATCAGATCGCCAAGATCGAGCAGACACCCGCCCTTTGCCGCGCGGCGATTACCGACGGTCAGCAGCCTTGTGAGACGTCCCCAACCGTAGCGGGTTGCGGGATAGGCCACGATGTCCGGCGTGCCGTCGCGAAACACAAGCCGAGCACCGACAATCAGGCGGAAATCGACATCGGGTTCAGGAAGGTCGGGCGGATCGGGAAAATCCTCCCAAGGCTGATCCGCATCATGCCGAACCTTTGCCTTGGCCCAGGCGTCGCTCCATTTCTCCCGCGCTTCTTTGAGCGCGACATACGCCCTCACCACGCCGGCCACCGTGTTACGGTCGGCGATGCCGATGCCACGCATTTTCAAATTGATCGCCTCACCAACCATATCG
>JBDSED010000063.1:0-10350 GCA_039920225.1 Sphingomonas sp. | reverse complement strand
AAATTGATCCCGCGCGCGCCGCTTTCGGCCGCGCGCTCGACGATATGCTCGATCTCATGGTCGGTGATCGCGGGGATGACCGGCGCGATCGACACGAACACCGGCACGCCGGCATCGGCCAGCCGCCGCACCGCGGTCAGCCGGCGTTCGGGGTGCGGCGCGCGCGGCTCGATGGTGCGCGCGATCTTCGGGTCGAGCGAGGTCACCGATACCGCCACCGCCGCCAATCCCTTCGCCGCCATGGGACCAAGCAGATCGATGTCGCGCACCACGCGGTCGGACTTGGTGGTAATGGTCAGCGGGTGATTGGTCTCGGCCAGTACCTTGATGCAAGCGCGCGTAATCTGCCAATGCGCCTCGATCGGCTGGTAGGGATCGGTGTTGGTCCCGAATGCGATCGGGCGGCAGACATAGCCGCGCTTCGACAGTTCCTCGCGCAGCAACACCGGCGCATTGGGCTTGGCGAACAGCTTGCTCTCGAAATCGAGCCCCGGCGACAGATTGAGATAGGCGTGGGTCGGCCGCGCGAAGCAATAGATGCAGCCATGCTCGCACCCGCGATACGGATTGATCGATCGGTCGAAGCCGATGTCGGGCGACTGGTTGCGCGTGATGATCGTGCGGGCGGTTTCGACCGTGACGGTGGTCTTGAGCCTGGGCGCCGCGCCATCCACATCCTCCAGCGCGTCGAGCCAGTCGCCATCGGCCAGCCGTTGGGGCAGGTTGAAGCGGCTGCTTTCGCGGTTGACCGTGGCGCCGCGGCCGGGACGGGCTTTTGCCATTGCCACGACGTATCGCTTGGCGTAGAACATAGCAAGAACATTGGAGGCGGAAAATGGCCAAGCTCAACTATGTCGAACTGCCCGTGCAGAGCACCGCGACGACCAAGGCGTTCTTTACCGCCGCCTTCGGTTGGTCGTTCGCCGACTATGGCCCGACCTATGCAGCGACGCAGACCGGCGAAACCGATCTGGGTCTGCAGGGCGACCGCGCGGAATGGCCAAGTGCACCGCTGCCCGTAATCCAGGTCGACGATCTCGACGCGACGCTGGCCGCGGTCACCGGGGCGGGGGGAACGATCTCGCAACCAATCTTCGCCTTCCCCGGCGGGCGGCGATTCCATTTCCGCGACCCCAACGGCAACGAACTCGCGGCGATGCAGCCGGAGGCTCACACATGACGATACCAGGCAGTTGCTGCTGTGGTGCGATCCTTTTCGAATTGAGCGAGCCGCCGTCGATGATGGCTGCGTGCCATTGCTCGCGGTGCCGCAAGCTCGGGGCGGGGACGTTCGTGTTCGTGCGGCGCGAGACGTTCCGTTGGCTCGCCGGCGAGGATTTGGTCACGCGCTACGTGCCCGATGCGCCGTACAAATATGCGCGCGCCTTCTGTTCGCGATGCGGCACTGCGCTGGGCGAAGCGGGGTCAGGTGCCGATAGCTTCCCGATCGCGGCGGACACGCTGGACGCCGACCCGGGCGTTCGCATTCGTTTTCACGAATTCGTCGCGGAAAAACCGGCTTGGTCGTCGATCTGCGACGACGCGAAGCAGTTCGAAGGACATCCGGTCAAAAGTTAGGCGGTCAGCGCTCCATCAACCTCGGCATCAGATCGACGAAGTTGCAGGGGCGAAAACGGCTGTCGAGCTGGTCCTTGAGGATCATGTCCCAGCCGTCCTTGACCGCGCCAGTCGAGCCGGGCAGCGCGAAGATATACGTGCCGCCCGCGATGCACGCGCAGGCGCGCGACTGGATGGTCGAGGTGCCGATCTTGGCGTAGCTCAGCCAACGAAAGGCCTCGCCGAAGCCGGGGATCATCTTTTCGGCGACCGCTTCGACGGCCTCGGGCGTGACATCGCGGCCGGTGACGCCGGTGCCGCCGGTGGTGATGACGACGTCGATCTCCGGGTCGTC
This sequence comes from Sphingomonas sp., assembly GCA_039920225.1. Classification (GTDB taxonomy): domain Bacteria; phylum Pseudomonadota; class Alphaproteobacteria; order Sphingomonadales; family Sphingomonadaceae; genus Sphingomonas. The sequence goes on along the minus strand of JBDSED010000063.1, from coordinate 8,438 downwards.
GATCCACAGAGCGAGGCGCTCGACGATCGCGTCGAGATCGTCGCGCTCGATCGCGCGGTCGGCGAGGACGTGCCCGGCGGCGGTCAGGCGATCGACGAGGGTATCGCCGGATTTGTCCTCCGACGGCCCGCGTGTGTCGGACACGGTCAGGACGGCGATGCGGACGGGAAGAAAGTTGCGGGTTTCGTCGATGGGCATGGCGCGAGCCTACCACTCAACAGTTCTCCCGCGAAGGCGGGAGTCCAGAGTCGATAGCGATTGCGTTGGCTACGCTGGATTCCCGCCTTCGCGGGAATACTCAGCTATTTAGCCCCCGGAAACTTCGGCCACTTACCCTGTGCCAGTGCCTCCCGGCTCGGCGACTGCAAGCGACCGCCCTTGGCCTCGTACATCCAGTAATTGCGCATCACCGTCGTCACGTAACCGCGCGTTTCCCAATATGGAATCGACTCGATGTAGAGCAACGGATCGCCGCCATCCTTGACGATCGCATTCCATTCGGTGACCGGCACCGGCCCGGCGTTGTAGGCCGCCATCACCTTGATCAGCGACCCGTTGGCGAAACTCTGCGTGCTCAGCCGCTCGAGCGTGCGTTGACCGACCGCCATGTTGACCGACGGCATCGTCAGTGCGCCGCGATCGACCGTGATGCCGCGCTCGCGCGCGTAATCGATCGCCGCCGCGGGCATGATCTGCATCAGGCCATAGGCTCCGGCCGGGCTGATCACGTTGCGCTTGAACCGCGATTCCTGGAGCGCGTGCGCGTAGACCAAAGCCTTGTCGATCTTCCACCCGCCATCGGGCGCCCATTTCGGCGCGGGGAAGCGCGCGATCGTCGGCGGCTTGGCCCCTTGTGGGCAATTGTTGCCCAGCCACATCAAAGTCTCGGGTAAATCGAGCGTCTCGGTAAGGCGGACCAGCGACGCATATTCGACCGTCGGGCCGATCTTCGCCTGCTGCTTGAGCACGTCGTCGGCCAGATCGGTCTCGCCGATTTCGACCAGGGCAGCGGCAACGCGGACGTTGGGGCGGTTCTGCAGCTTGTCCCAATCGGCGAGCATCAGCTCGTCTGAAATGCGCGGCTGTTCCTTGATACCGAGCTGTTGCCGCGCGAGCATGCCGTAGAAGGTCTCGTCGAGCTGCGCCGCGTTCTTCAGCCGCGCTTCGACAAGCTGCGGCTTGTTGCATTTCATGTCGGCGCGCGCCGCCCAATATAGGCCGGCCGCGCGCAGTTCGACGTCGGCGGCGCGTGCCGCGACCGACACGAACGCCTGGCCCGCGGCGGTGCAATCTCCCTGGCGCCACGCCGCCAGCCCGCCGACCCATTCGCCCTGGACCGCCCAGTCGCCGGCGCCGGTCCGCGCTTTATAGGCCATGGCCCGCGCGTTGTTGTCGTCGCCCTGGAGGAAATAGATCCACGCGACGCGCTGCTGCCATTCGGTCTGCGCTTCGGGGGTGAGGTTGGGAGTCGCTTCGAGCAGCGCCTGCGCTTCGGGGCCCATATCGGCCTTGATGAAGGGCTGCATCTTGAGCGCGAGGTCGGCGGTCGCGAGGTCGAGCTTGGTCGGCTTCGCGCGCCCACGAGTCGAGGCGCCGTTGGCCCAGACCAGCTTTTGTGGGACGGGCAAGCCAGGCGCGACGACGCCGCGCGACGCCAGGATCCGCGCGATGGCGGGCGCCTGCGGCAATTCGGGCGCGTTCGCCAGCGCCGTCAACAGCGCGTCGTTCTCAACCCTGGGTGACCCCTTGGCGAGATAAAGCTGCGCCGTCGCGATCGAATGGAGCGGACCGGGCTTCATGGTCGTGAGTTGGATCTGCGCGTCGACCCAGCGTTGTTCGCGGATCGCCTTGAACACCGCGTTGTAACCGGCACGCTGGTCGGAATCGAGTTGCGCGGGGATGCCTCGGCTCATCGTAGCGGGGGCGGGGGGATCGCCCGCAGCGAGCGCCGGGCTTGCCAGAATCGGGGTCAGCGCGAGTGCGCTGGCGGCGAACAGATACGCGATTTTCACTCCAGCCCCTCGATTAGCAACCTCAGGTCCTTCCAGACATCCGCCTTCGCCGCGGGCCGTTCCAACAGGAAGCGCGGGTGAAAGCTCGCCACGACCTCTCTTGTCCCCCTATCATGATTAACGACGCGTAAACTTCCACGCGCATCGGCGACATCCATCCCCGTGATCGCACGACTCGCCGCATTCCCCAGCGCGAGCACGCGTTTCGGGGCCGCGAGAGAGAGGTGATGGCGGATCAGCGCCTCGAGTTTCTGCCCGGCTTCGTCGGTCACGCGACCGGCAGGCGGACGCTTCACCGATAGCGCAATCAGGTAGATCGACTGCCGGTCGCGCCCGATCGCCGCAAGCATACGGTCGAACAACCGCCCGGCGCTGCCCGAGAGCAATGCGCCCGCAGCGTCGTCTTCGCGGTCGGGCATATCGGCAACGATCATTAAGCCGCTGGCGGCATCGCCCTGCACGCCAAGCGGCTTGCCCGGCCAACTGGCTTCAGGCGAGTTCGCACCGATCCGCCATTCGACGAACTCGGCAAGGGTTTCGGGTAGCTTCGGCGCTTCAGCCACGGCTTCGCGGACGGCCGCAGGCAGCTTGTCCGGTGACGGCATTCGCGCCAGCCAGTCGCGCGGGGCATCGTCAATCTCGCAATCGACCCCGGCGTCACGCCACCATTCGAGGGCGCTGGCGACGCTCGCGCGCCAATCGTTGTGCTGGTCGGCCCCCATATGATGCCCATAGAGACGATAGTTGACGGCGGGGTCAATTCGCGGGCACCGCTTTCGCGGATATACCGTTGTCGCAACGCGATGACCGGCGTTTGGAGACTTGGGGATGAGCGAACGCGAATCGATGCCGTACGACGTGGTGATCGTCGGCGCTGGGCCGGCGGGACTGTCGGCGGCGATCCGGCTGAAGCAGCTGGCCACCGAAAAGGGCGGGGAGATCGCGGTTTGCGTGCTCGAAAAAGGCTCGGAAGTCGGTGCGCACATCCTGTCCGGCGCGGTGATCGACCCTAAGAGCCTCGACGAACTCATCCCCGAATGGCGCGACAAGGGCTGCCCACTGGCCGAGGTACCGGTCAACGACAACCAGCATTGGGTCCTGACCAAGAAGAAGCGGTTCTCGTTACCGCACTTCGTCACGCCCGGCTTCATGCACAACAAGGGCACCTACACCGGCAGTCTCGGCAATCTGTGCCGCTGGCTGGCGGGGCAGGCGGAAGAGATGGGTGTCGAGATTTTCCCGGGCTTTGCGGCGGCCGAAATCCTCTACGCCGAGGATGGTACGGTAAAGGGCGTCGCGACCGGCGACATGGGTGTGGCGCGCGACGGTAGCCACAAGCCGGATTATCAGCCGGGACTCGAGCTCCACGCCAAATATACGTTCTTTTCGGAGGGCGCGCGCGGGCATTTGACCCGCCAGCTCGTCGATCGTTTCGACCTGCGCGCCAATTGCGAGCCGCAGGTCTATGGTCTCGGCATCAAGGAATTGTGGGACATCAGGCCCGAGAACCACGCTGCGGGCCGCGTGATCCACTCGCAGGGCTGGCCGCTCAGCGAGACCGGGTCGAACGGCGGCGGGTTCCTGTATCACCAGGCAAATGGTCAGGTGGCGCTCGGCTTCGTGACGTGGCTCAATTACTCGAACCCTTATCTGTCGCCGTTCCAGGAAATGCAGCGTTGGAAGACGCACCCGGCGATCGCGGGCATCCTCGAGGGAGGTAAGCGCGTGTCCTACGGCGCGCGCGCGATCAGCGACGGCGGCTATCAGTCGGTGCCCAAGCTCGTGATGCCCGGCGCGGCGCTGATCGGCGACACCGCTGGCTTCCTCAACGTGCCGCGGATCAAGGGCACGCATACCGCGATGAAATCGGGCATGATGGCCGCCGAGGCAGCCCATGACGCCGTGCATTCACAACGTCAGGGTGATGAGCTGACCGCCTATACCGAGGCCTACGACAAGAGCTGGGTGAAGAAGGAGCTGTCGGTCGTCCGCAACGTCCTGCCGCTGGTCGAGAAGTTCGGCGAATTGTTCGGCACACCGCTCGCAGGGATCAACATGTGGCTCGAATCGTGGGGCATCAAGCTGCCCTTCACGATGAAGCACCATCCCGACCACAAGAGTTTGTGGCGGAAAGACATGGTCAAGCCGATCGCCTATCCCAAGCCCGACGGCGTGTTAACCTTCGACCGGCTGTCGTCGGTGTTCATCTCGAACACCAACCACGAGGAGGATCAGCCGGTCCACCTGACGCTGAAGGACGCGGACATCCCGGTCGAATACGACCTGCCGATGTACGACGAACCGGCACAGCGTTACTGCCCGGCGGGCGTCTACGAGATCGTCGGCGAGGAAGAGGGCAATCCGAAGTTCGTGATCAATGCCCAGAACTGCGTCCACTGCAAGACGTGCGACATCAAGGATCCGACGCAGAATATCGTCTGGGTAGTGCCGGAGGGGGGCGGAGGGCCTAATTACCCTAACATGTGACCGTTGGATGTGCTCCCGCGAAGGCGGGAGCCCAGACTGGGTTCCCGCCTTCGCGGGAACACAATAAGGGGCGGCTGGTGATCACCGAACTCGCGCCCGCCAAGATCAACCTAGCGCTTCATGTTCGCGCGCGGCGGCCCGACGGCTATCATGAGATCGAAACGCTCTTCGCGTTTTGCCGCGATGGCGATGTCGTGACCGTGAACAAGGCGCCCGAAGGCAGCTTCATGTTGACCGGTCCCCACGCCAAAGCGCTGGCAGGGCAGAGCGATAATCTGGTCGCGCGCGCCGTCGCTGCATTCAAGGCCACCTACAGCATCAGAGGCTCGCAGCAGGTCACGCTCGACAAGCATCTACCGATTGCATCGGGGATCGGCGGCGGGTCGGCGGATGCCGCCGCTACCCTGCGCGCCCTCGCCAAGATGTACGGTAAGCCGTTGGACAGCCACGTATTGCAAATGTGTGCCGCGAGCATCGGCTCGGATGTCCCTGCTTGTCTGCTTGGCCGGACCGCGTTCGGGACAGGACGGGGTGAAAGGCTGACGCCGATAGATGGCCTGACGGGGATGCCGGTCCTGCTCGTCAATCCGGGCGTCGCGGTATCGACCGCTGAGGTGTTCAAGGCCTGGGATGGGGTGGATCGCGGGCAACTTGGCACCGGCGATCCACTGTCGGTCGCTTTCGCCGGTCGCAACGATCTACAACCGGCGGCGATCACCATCGCGCCGACTATTGCTGATGTTCTCAGCTTGCTGGTCGCACAATCCCGTGTGACGCTCGTACGCATGTCCGGCTCCGGTGCAACCTGTTTTGCGTTGTTCGAGGACGAGCTGGCGCGATCTGCCGCACGCCGCGCCATCGCTGCCGCGCAACCTGATTGGTGGTATCTGGAATCGACGCTGGCGTAACGGACTTGCGCGAACAGGCGCTCCCGCGACATAGACTGTCGCGCTATGACCAACCGCTTCGACAAATCCACGCTGCCGAGCCGCCACGTCTCGGTCGGCCCCGAACGTGCGCCACATCGTAGTTATTACTATGCGATGGGCCTGACCGAGGAGGAGATCGCCCGCCCGTTCGTCGCGCTCGCTTCGGCCGGCAACGACAGCGCACCGTGTAACACCTTGCTCGACGTCCAGGCCGACGCCGCGCGCGCAGGCGTGATCCAGAACGGCGGGATGCCGCGCCGCTTCAACACGATCACCGTCACCGACGGGATCGCGATGGGGCATCAGGGGATGAAATCCTCGCTGGTCAGCCGCGAGGTGATCGCCGATTCGGTCGAGCTCAGCGTGCGGGGGCATTGCTACGACGCGCTGGTCGGGTTCGCGGGGTGCGACAAGTCGCTGCCGGGCATGATGATGGCGATGCTGCGCCTCAATATCCCGTCGATCTTCGTCTATGGCGGATCGATCCTGCCAGGCCGCTTCCACGACAAGGACATCACCGTCGTCGATGTGTTCGAGGTGGTGGGGCGCTTCGCCGCCGGGACGTGCCCGATCAGCGAGGTTCACGCGATGGAAAAGGTCGCGTGCCCCGGTCACGGCGCGTGCGGCGGACAATTCACCGCGAACACCATGGCGTGCGTCGGCGAGGCAATCGGATTATCCTTGCCGAACAGCAACATGGTGCCCGCTCCTTACTCGACGCGTGAACAGATCGCGGTCGCCGCTGGGCATCAGGTGATGGAATTGCTCGAACGCAATTTGCGCCCGCGCGACATTTGCACGCGCTCGGCCTTCGTCAATGCCGCGCGCGTGGTCGCGGCGACCGGCGGCTCGACCAACGCCGCGCTGCACTTGCCCGCGATGGCTAGCGAGGCGGGGATCGAATTCGACCTGTTCGACGTGGCGGAGGCGTTCAAGTCGACGCCCTATATCGCCGACCTCAAACCCGGCGGACGATATGTCGCGAAGGACATGTACGAGGCCGGCGGCGTCTACATGCTGATGAAGACGATGCTCGACAACGACCTGCTCGATGGCGATTGCCTGACGGTGACGGGCAAGACGCTCGGCGAGAACATCGATCAGGTGTTGTGGAACCCCGATCAGAAGGTCATCTACGATGTCAAAACGCCGCTGAGTTCGACCGGCGGCGTCGTCGGCTTGCGCGGGTCGCTCGCTCCGGATGGCGCGATCGTCAAGGTCGCAGGCATGCACCGGCTGCAATTCACGGGTCCCGCGCGTTGTTTCGATTGCGAGGAGGATTGCTTTGCTGCCGTCGAGGCGCGATCGATCAACGAGGGGGAAGTTCTGATCATCCGCTACGAAGGACCCAAGGGCGGTCCCGGCATGCGCGAGATGCTGTCGACCACGGCCGCGCTCTACGGCCTTGGCATGGGCGAGAAGGTCGCGTTGATTACCGACGGCCGTTTCTCGGGCGCGACCCGCGGTTTCTGCATCGGCCATGTCGGCCCCGAAGCCGCCGACGGTGGCCCCATCGCGCTGATCGCGGACGGCGACACGATCCGCATCGACGCCGAAGCGGGAACGATCGATCTTCTCGTTACGGACGACGTGCTCGACCAGCGCCGCGCGGCGTGGAAGCCACGGGCGAACGACTATCAGGCGGGCGCGTTGTGGCGGTATGCCCGCACCGTCGGTCCAGCGTCGCAAGGCGCCGTAACGCATCCCGGGGCCGCGGCGGAGACGCACGTCTATGCGGATATCTAGCGCGCTTCTTGGCCCCTTTGCGCTGACGGCGTGCAACCAGCAGTCGCCCGATCACAGCGCGCAGATCGGCAACGCCCGGACACAGGTTGCCAGCGATGAGCGTATCGAGTGTGCTGTAGCTGGCGCCTCTGCGTTCGCACCCAAGTGCACCGTCGAGCGCACCGAGTCGGCCGAAGGACTGATCCTGACCATGCGCCGTCCCGACAATGGCTTCCGCCGCTTGCTCGTCGTCAATGACGGCCGCGGCGTCATCGCCGCCGACGGCGCGGAGACGGCGAAGGTGATGCTGATCGGTGACGGCCGGATCGAAGTCGCGATCGGCGGCGACCGCTATCGCCTGCCGGCGACGGTGAAGGGCAAAGCACCAAAGTGACCCCGATCGACGGTCAACCGATCCTGACTGCCGCGGAAATGCGCGCGGCGGAGGAACGCGCGATTGCGGCAGGATCGAGCGTCGAGCAATTGATGGAACGCGCCGGGGCGGGAATCGCCGAGGCCGTCCACCGCCTTGCCGCCGGGTCACCGGTGCTCGTCCTGTGCGGGCCGGGTAACAATGGCGGCGATGGCTATGTCGCGGCGCGGCTGCTGAAGGCGAATGGGGTCGCCGTGCGAGCCGCCGCGGCGGGTGACCCGACAAGCAAGGCGGCGGTAGCCGTGCGCCGGCAATACGACGCCCCAGTAGATGTCCTGGCAACCGCGAACGACTCGCCGGTCGTGGTCGATGCTCTATTTGGTACAGGTCTATCACGCGCGCTGGATGCGCCGATGCAGGGCGCGCTTGTTCGATTGGTAGGCGGCGCGAGGCTGTCGCTGGCGGTCGATCTGCCCAGCGGGGTCGCGAGCGACGATGGTGCATTACTCGGCGACGTACCGGGATTCGACCTCACGCTCGCGCTTGGTGCGCTCAAGCCGGCGCATGTCCTGCAACCCGCGGCATCACAATGCGGCACGGTGCGGTTGATCGATATCGGTGTGGCGGCCGCGACGAGTCGATGCCGCGTCCTGGCGCGGCCCGATCTCGCTCCGCCGCCGGTCGATGCGCATAAATACTCACGCGGGTTCGTCGCCGTGATCGGCGGCGAGATGACTGGCGCAAGCGAACTGGCGGCGGAAGCGGCGATGCGGGCGGGGGCGGGCTATGTCCTGTTATTCGGCGACCAGGCCGACAGCGGCCCACCGCACGCTTTGGTGCGCCGCAAATGGGCGCCAGACGCGCTGCGCAAGGCCTTGGACGGGAAGAAGGCGGCGGCCATCGTAATCGGTC
>JBDSED010000062.1:0-12264 GCA_039920225.1 Sphingomonas sp. | reverse complement strand
CCGCGGATCGAGATCGAGGAGAGTCTGCGGCTGAAGGCGAAGAAGAGCCTCGACGCGATGCTCGCGATGGCGAGCGGGACGGTGGGAATGGGGGATCTGGGGCCGGTGAAGGTGACGGGGGATTGAGTTGTTCCCTTAGCAACCCTTCATCGGAAACGAGCCTTTGTCCGGCGCGACGATCTCGACGCGCCAACGGTGTTTCAGCGTTGATACGACCCGATCTGCAAATGCTCGATCTTTGCGATCATCCTGGCCTTCTCGAAAACCCAACGAAACTTGGCGGTTGGTGAGGCCGAGATTGCCACCCATCACGATGGTGCCGTGCTCGTCGTCTATACCAATGTTCACGAATGGTTGCGGAGCATAAGCTTGGGCGTTCAAAGCGGCGAGGTCGCCGTTGGGCTCGTCGCTACCGTCAACGAATTTCATACCTTCATCGCGAGCGATCGATTGCATTTGCTGCTTAAACGGCGCGACATTCTCCGGACTTCCCAAACAAACGTCTACTGACAAGAACGTCCGATCTTTCGCCTGACATCCGCCTGCGAGAGCGAGCGCCGCTACTAAAATGGATCGTTTGCGCTTCACTTCTCCAACCGCCCGTCTTTCAACGCCTTGGCCTCGAACGGAAACAGCACCTCATCATCCGGCGCCTCGATCGTCTTCGCCACTTCCTGTGGCGCCAACACGCGCAGCACATGCCGGATCACGGCCTCGTGTGCCTTCTTCTTCTTGTCCGCGCGCACGCAGATCCACGGCGCGACCGCGCTCGACGTTGCGATCAGCATCGCGTCGCGCGCCTTGGTGTAATCGTCCCATTTGTCCTGCGCGACCGCGTCTAACGCGGAGCGCTTGAGCGCCTTGAGCGGGTTGCTCGCGCGGTCGTCGAGCCGTTCCTTCTGTTCGTCCTTGGCGATGTCGAGCCACAATTTGACGACCTTGATTCCGCTTTCGATCAGCATGCGCTCGAATTCGGGCACGTCCTTCAGGAACTGCGCCTGTTCCTCGGGCGTCGAGAAGCCGTTGACCACCTCGACCCCGGCGCGGTTGTACCAGCTGCGGTTGAAGATCACGAGTTCGCCCGCCGCGGGCAGCTGGCTGACGTAACGCTGGAAATACCATTCGGTCTTTTGGCGGTCGTTGGGCTTGGGCAGCGCGACGACGCGGGTCGAGCGGACCGAGAGATGCTCGGTCAGCGCCTTGATCGTGCCGTCCTTACCGGCAGCGTCGCGCCCCTCCAGCACGATGATCGCACGCTCGCCGGTCTGCGCGGTGCAGAGCTGCATCTGAACCAACCCGAGCTGGAGTTCATCGCCGCCGTCCAACTTGTTCTTGCCCATGCCAAACTCCTTTTGAGGCGGTTGTCGTCCATTCATTCGCACGCCGCAATGGCCGGCGCTGTCCAGTATCGTGACGGTCTGATACGTCGGCTCACGACAGAAGGGAGAATGCGATGCACATTCCGCCGGGCTTCACCACGGTCTTTCCGTACATCTTCGTCCAAGATGCCGATGCGTATATGGCGTTTCTAGCCGACGGACTGGGCGGGGAGGTGACTCACGTCACGCGCGGGCCGGGCGAGCGGCTCGCCAACGGCCAGGTCAAGTTCGGCGACACGACGGTCATGATCAGCGAGGCGTCACCCGCCTATCCGCCGACGCGCGGCACCTATTATTTTTACGTCGCCGACGCGGACGCGGCGATGGCGCGCGGTGTGGCGGCGGGAGGCGTGCAGCATATGCCGGTGGCCGACCAGCCCTATGGCGATCGGCAGGGCGGGCTGAGCGATTCCCAAGGCAATATCTGGTGGATTTCGCAGCGGCTGGAAGCGGGCACGTATTGAGCCGTCAGCCGAGTGCGGCGGCCATATCCGCCAGCTTGGCGATGGTGTTCATGTTGCGCGCGGTGCCGGTCTTTCCGGCGGGAATGACGAGCTTCGACTGGCCCAAGCCGTTATCGGTGTAGCTCACATAGATTTCGCGCTTGCCCAGCGCGATCTCCTCGCCGTCGACGTGCCGGGCGTGCTCGACCGTATCCTTGGGCGGCGCGCCGTCGAGGAGGACCGCGACGACGCGATTGCCCGGCGCCTTGGCGAACGGGTTGGCCTTGGCGATCGCCGCCATCTCGGCCGCGGTGCGGACCATCACGCCGACCGGTTTGCCGGCATAGGTCGCCATTGCTGCTTCGAGCGCCGCCTTGACCGCCTTCTCGCTCTTGCCGCTCGTGAAGACGACGTTGCCGCTGGCGATATAGGTCTTCACCTTCTCGAACCCGGCCCGTTCGCACATCGCGGTCAGCTCGGTCATCGGCAGCTTGCCAGTGCCGCCGACGTTCACGGCGCGGAGCAGGGCGACATAGGCGGTCATGATCGGCTCCATCGGGGTGGTCGCTCGCCGCCGATCATGCCAGACAGGCGCGCATGACGGAAACCGCTTTCGACATTCCGGACTTCGACCTGGACGCCTTCGTTCGCGCGACGCTCGCGGAGGATTTGGGGGAGGGGGGGGACATTACCTCGGGTGCTGTGATTCCGGCCGAGGCGCGCTCCGCCGGCGTGATGGACAGTCGCGACGCAATCGTCGTGGCCGGGCTGCCGATCGCGCGAGCGTTCTTCCGCGCGCTCGACGCAGCGGTGGAAATAGAGATGTTGGTCACCGACGGCGACCGAGCTGCGGCAGGGGCCGACCTGATGCGGCTCGCCGGCAACGCCCGCGCGCTGCTCACCGCCGAGCGATCCGCCCTCAACACGGTTCAGCATCTGTCGGGTATCGCGACGATGACCCGCGCGTACGTCGATCGGATCGCGGGCACGGGCGCGACCTTGCTCGACACGCGCAAGACCATCCCTGGCCTACGTCTGCTCGAAAAATACGCAACGCGGATGGGCGGGGCGACCAACCACCGCATGGGTCTGTGGGACGCCGCGATGATCAAGGACAACCATGTCGCGGTCGCCGGATCGGTTGGCGAGGCCGTGCGGCGCGCGAAGGTGGCGGGCATCGCGCGGATCATCGTCGAGGTCGATCGCGTCGACCAGATCGAGCCCGCGCTCGCGGCCGGCGCAACGCACCTGTTGCTCGACAACATGGATGTGCCGACCCTGCGTGGCGCGGTGACCCTGGTCGGCGGGCGCGTGCCGACCGAGGCGTCGGGCGGCGTCCGGCTCGACACGATCCGCGCCATCGCGGAGACCGGCGTCATCTATGTCAGCGTCGGGCGACTGACCCAGTCGGCACCGGCCGCCGATATCGGACTGGATTTCATGCTAAGAGACTGACAAGCTGTCGAATTGAAACAGGGGGGAATGCGATGCGGCCGAAGTCGATCGTCTATTACGAATATGCTTATCTTGGGTCGATACTGCTCGGGATCGTGGTGACCGCAATGACCTGGACCGCGAACAACCAGACCGACGAGGTCGAGAAGATCCGCGCGATGCTCGGGCAGTCGTTCCTGCCGATCCTCTATGTGTTCATCTACACGCTGTCGCTGGCGCTGTGGTATTTCACCGCGCGCGTGCCCAACGCCGTGGCCAAGTGGATCGTCGTTGGGTGGTTTGCGCTGTCGCTGATCGGCTTCGCGATGGCGTTGGGTGCGGGGAACTTTCCCGACGATCTGCCCGGCTTACTGGCCGCGGCCGCACTCCTGCTGAACGCGATCGCCGTCTACCTCTTGTTCCGTCCCGATGCGCGGGCGTGGTTCGGTGAAAAGGCATGAAGCGTATCGTTCGAACGATCGCCGCGGTGGTGGCGCTCGCCCCCAGTGTCGCGAGCGCGCAGGCGTTGGTCTGCATCCCGCCAAACGCGCCGCCGCGCCCCGTGCCCGACCTGCCGACCGCCAGCCAGCCCCAGCGCGTGCTGCCGATCGGCGGCTATACGCTGGCGATCACTTGGTCTCCGCAATTCTGCCGCACCGGAGGGTTCACGCCTACCGCGCGGTTCCGGTGCGGCGATGGGAATCGCTTCGGCTTCACGCTGCACGGGCTGTGGCCCGACGGGGAGGGGAAGGACTGGCCGCAATATTGTAGGGCGACGACAGTGCTCCCGCCCGCGACCGTAAAGGGCGTGATGTGCGCGACGCCCTCGGCGCAATTGATACAGCACGAATGGGCGAAGCACGGCACCTGCACGGGGCTCACGCCGGGCGGCTATTTCGGCAAATCCAGTGCGCTTTATGCGAAGCTGCGCTATCCGGACATGAATGCACTGTCGCGTGGGCCGCTGACAGTCGGCCAATTCACTGCGGCGTTCGCTGCCGCTAACCCAGGCGTGCCCGCAGGAGCGGTTCGTGTCACAGCGACCCGCGGCTGGCTCGACGAAATATGGCTCTGTCTCGATACGCGGCTCAACTACGCGCGCTGTAAGGCAGGAACCGGCGGGCTTGCCGCCAATGCATCGCTCAAGATCTGGCGCGGAAAGCGGCGTTAGCCCTCGATCACCGCAGTCGACGGGTGATGCTTGTCGAGATGCTTTTTGATGATCCTCAGGTTGCGCGTGTTCGACCGGAAGAAGAAGTCGGGAATCGCGCCGACAAACGGGATCAGTCCCAGTAGAAAGTCGGTGCCGACATTGCCGAACATCCGCGCCATCTGACCCTTCGTCATGCCGAGGTTGCGCGCTTCCCAGACCATATAGGCGCCCATCGCCGCACCGATGACGTCGCCGCCGACCGGCAGTACGTCGAGGATGACGTCCAGCCCGACCTTGCGCTTGGTGCCGGGAATCGTGAACAGTCCTTCGAGAACATGCTCGAGCGCCTCGATGCGACGGCGTACCGAAGCGGCATCGGTGCCCAGCGGGACCATGGAACCCAGATCGGGCGTCGGGATGCGTGTTGCGTTGACCATTGTGCTACCTAATTGGTGTCGGCGCGTAGATGATTCAACGGATGCCAGCCGCGCGCGTTCCCTTGCCACTGCCTGAGCCGCAACGACACCAGAGACCAGCGCAGCGGCGTAGCGAGCGGAATGAAGGCGACATCCGACGCCATCAGGCCGTCAGCCTCGGCAATATGCTGGCCGCGCGTCGACAAGTCCGGGGCATCGCGCGCTGCCTCCAGCGCGGCGCGCGCTTGGTCGCTGCATACCACGCACGCTGTGGCGAGGTACCAGCGCGCGCTGTCGTAGGGGGCGATCGCGTCGATCAGCCGTAGGTCGGTTTCCTGGTTCATCGCGACGCGTTGGGGCTGCACGCCGATCAGGATCAACCGCGCGGCGATCTGGCCGTAAAGCAACGTACTGCCCGGTCCCGACGGCAAGGCGATGCGAAGAATGACCGGGCGGGCGTTGGCAGCGCGATACTTCGCGACCTCCGCGCGCGCCGTCGTCGACCGAACTTCGGGCGTCAGCGTCGACCACGTCGGGATTGCGGGTGGCGACGCCGAATCGAGCTTGTCGGGCAACAGCCGCTCGACCGGCTGTCCCCAGTCTGGCGTGATCGCCGCGATCAGCGCCGACCGGTCGATCGCTTGGGCGATCGCAGCGCGCCCCGCCGCGCTCGCCAGCAATCCTTCGCGGCGCACCAACGCCAGTCCGAACAGTCCCGCTGCCTGGTCGAGCTTGATGTTGGCCGGTGCGATCTGCGCGCGCGCGATCAGCGGATAGTCCGTGACGGTGCCGCCGGCGACATAGTCGGACTGCTTCGCCGCGAACCTGATGAGGGCGCGCGCCGCGCTCTCGCCGATCAGCCGCACGTCCTGCTCCGGCGAGGGCGCTTGCACGTCGTCGTCGGTGGACCGCACCGGATCGATCGCGGGGCTGAGCAGGATACCGGTGCCGCCGGTCGCGGCGACGCGGAATGGCCCGGTACCCCCGAGTGGTTTTTGGCGCAGGATCGACAATTCGGGCTGCGCGAACAGCTTGAGCAGATCGGGGCGCGGGCGGCTGAGTCGCACCTCGATCACCGCGTCGGTCATTACCGCGATGTCGTCGATCGCGCTCAGGAACGGCCTAAGCGGGTTGCGGGAGGTGGGTGCGATCGCGCGTTTCAGGATCAATGCGACATCGGCGGCGGTGACCTTGGCGCCGTCGCCCCATGCCGCCTCGCGCAGCCGGAAGATGTAGGTGCGGCCAGCGTCGATCACGATCCACCGCTCGGCGAGGCCGGGCTCGATCTGTCCGGCGGCGTCGAACCGCACGAGCCCCTGCGCGGTCGAATCGAGCAGCAACCGCTGCGTCTCGTCGGCACCGCGCTTGTTGAGGTCGACGTAGGAAGGGCGCCCGCCGATCGCCGACACCACCACTGGCCCCTTGTCGGGCCGCTGTTGGCATGCCGACGCTATGCACAAAGCGAGGAGCGGAAAGAGCCAGCGGCGTGCGGTCATCGCGCTCGTCATGCCAAATTCGGCGCGATGGCGCCATGGTGGTGCGGACGGCGGGACTCGAACCCGCACACCCAATGGGCGAGGGATTTTAAGTCCCGTGCGTCTACCAATTTCGCCACGTCCGCGCGCTGACGAAGAGAAGGACAAGCGCAGCTTGTTCGCCACTTCGTCGAGCCGGCCGGCCTTGCGAAGCAAGGACCGACGTCAGGCGATTTACTCGCGTGACGGCTTCTAACGCTAGTGGCTTAATTTGCGACTAGATCGAAAAGTCGTTTTGAGCCCACCCGGCAAAGCCGGGTCGTCGGACCTCGGCCAAGCCGAGGCCGGCCGGCGTGCGGCGAGTCCGATCCTAAACTGCGTTTAGCCTCGGCCGCCTTCGCTCAAACATTCAGCTTAACCCGCATCTCCTTGCCGGGCTTGAAATAAGGCACACGCTTGGCGTCGACCGCCACCAGTTCACCCGTACGCGGGTTGCGGCCGGTGCGCGCGTCCCGCGGGCGCGTTGAAAAAGCGCCAAAACCGCGCAACTCGACTCGGCCGTCCGCCGCAAGGCGCCGGGCGATTTCGTCGAAGAACGTCGTGACGATCGCCTCGACATCGCGCGCGGCGAGATCGGGATTGGCGTCCGACAGCTTCTCGATCAATTCCGAGCGGATCATCTGAATTCGGTCTCCCCATATCAGCCGCTGCGAGAGTACACCAAGCAGCCGACCACAATTGCCGACACAGCCAAAACGGCCACGACGACAACCTTCCCTGAGACAGACCATAAACCGAAACTACGTTCTACAATAGGACCGATTCGACACCATAGGCACCAAAATGGGCAGTATCAGAGAGATACTGCCCATTTTCGAGACTTACTTCTTGGTGTCGCGCGCCTTGAGCGCTTCGCCCAGAATGTCGCCAAGCGACGCGCCCGAATCGGACGAACCGTATTGCGCGACCGCTTGCTTCTCTTCGGCGATCTGCATCGCCTTGATCGAGAAGGTCGGCTTTTTCGAACGATCGAAGCCGGTCACCAACGCGTCGAACTTCTGGCCGACCTGGAATCGCTCCGGACGCTGCTCGTCGCGGTCGCGGCCGAGATCGGTGCGCTTGATGAAGCCCGTCGCGCCCTCGTCGCCGACCTGGACCTCGAGGCCCTGGTCGCGGACTTCGAGCACGGTGACGGTGACGATCGCATTCTTGTTGAGCTTGTCGCCCGATGCCGCCGCGGCAATCGCCGGGGCACCCGACGGACCGCCACGCTCGAGCTGCTTCATGCCCAGCGAAATGCGCTCCTTCTCAGCGTCGATGTCGAGCACGATCGCCTTCACCATCTCACCCTTGCGGTGCAGGTTGAGCGCGTCCTCGCCGGAGATGCCCCAGGCAATGTCGGACATGTGGACCATGCCGTCGACGTCGTTGTCGAGGCCGATGAACAGACCGAATTCGGTAGCGTTCTTGACTTCGCCCTCGACCTCGGTGCCGACCGGATGGGCGGCCGCAAAGGCTTCCCAAGGATTGGCCTGCGCCTGCTTGAGCCCGAGCGAGATGCGGCGCTTGTCCTCGTCGACTTCGAGCACGACGACATCGACTTCCTGCGAGGTCGAGACGATCTTGCCGGGATGAACGTTCTTCTTGGTCCAGCTCATTTCGGACACGTGAACCAGGCCTTCGATACCCGCTTCGAGTTCGACGAACGCGCCATATTCGGTGATATTGGTCACGCGGCCGGTCATCTTCGCGCCGACGTGATACTTCGCGGCGGCACCATCCCACGGATCGCTCTCCAGCTGCTTCATGCCGAGGCTGATGCGCTGGGTGTCCTTGTTGATGCGGATGATCTGCACCTTGACGGTGTCGCCGATGTTCAGGACTTCGCTCGGGTGACCGACGCGCTTGTAGCTGAGGTCGGTGACGTGGAGCAGGCCGTCGATGCCGCCCAGGTCGACGAACGCACCGTAATCGGTGATATTCTTGACCACGCCGTCGATGATCTGGCCCTCGGCCAGGCTGAGGATCAGGCCCGAACGCTGCTCGGCGCGAGTTTCCTCGAGGATGGCACGACGCGACACGACGATGTTGCCGCGCTTGCGGTCCATCTTCAGGATCTGGAACGGCTGCGGGATGTCCATCAGCGGCTGGACGTCGCGGACCGGGCGTATATCGACCTGCGAGCCGGGCAGGAACGCCACAGCGCCGTCGAGGTCGACGGTGAAGCCACCCTTGACGCGACCGAAGATAACGCCCTCGACGCGGGCCGACTGGGTGAATTCGGCTTCCAGCTTGTCCCAGGCCGCTTCGCGGCGGGCGCGGTCGCGCGACAGCATCGCTTCGCCCATCGCATTCTCGACGCGGTCGACGAACACTTCGACTTCGTCGCCGACCTTCAGGTCGGACTTCTGACCCGGCGCGGCGAATTCGCGCAGCGGCACGCGGCCTTCGGACTTCAGTCCGACGTCGATGACGGCCATGTCGTTTTCGATGCCGGTGACGGTGCCATGCACCACGCGGCCTTCGAAGCCGTCAGCATCACCCAGGGTCAGTTCGAGAAGTTTCGCGAAGTCGTCGCGCGTCGGGGTTGCGGCAGAAGCCATAAAATATCGTTCCTAATCAACGTTTTCCGGCCAACCGGTTGTCTCCGGTGGTCTTGGCCAAAACGCCGCGCAGGCCGAATACCGTCACGGCATCCGAACGAACGGGAAGGGCGGAGGAAACTCAACGCGTTGATGCGAAAAGGGCGCGACGGTATCGCCGCCGCGCCTGCCTCCGCGAGAACCTGCTCGCTGGACGGGGGCGCACATAGCGCCGAGAGGGCATTATGGCAAGCTGGCGTCCCGTGCCGCGGCGGCCTTGAGCGCGAGTTGCCGCTCGACCAGTTCGATCGCGCGAATGACGGCGGATTCGATCGACAGAAAACTGGTGTCCAGTATGCCCGCGTCTGCCGCCATCACCAGCGGCGCTGCGTTGCGGCCGGTGTCACGCAAGTCGCGCGCCCGGATATCGGCGAGCACCTTATCGAGGCTGATCGTCGACCCGCGTTCCTTCAACTCGGCGTGGCGGCGGCGCGCGCGAATCTGCGGCGTCGCCTTCACGAACAGCTTGGCGTCGGCGTCCGGGGCGATCACCGTGCCGATGTCGCGCCCATCGAGCACTGCGCCGCCTGCCTGGTTGGCGAATTTGCGCTGGCGCTGGAGCAAGGCGGCGCGGACCAACGGATGCGCCGAGACGATCGAGGCGCGTTGGCCCGCATCGTCGCTGCGCAGCGCGGGATCGTCGAGCAGCGCGTCGGGGAAGTTGCTTGCGGCAACCGCATCCGCCTCGATCTGGGGGTTGAGTTCCATCCGGCGAACGTTTTCCGCCACCGCGCGATAAAGCAGGCCGGTGTCGAGATGAGGCAGCTTGTAATGCCTGGCGAGCGCGCGGGCGATGGTGCCTTTGCCGCTGGCCGCGGGGCCGTCGACGGCGATAATCATGCGAATCTCTTCATCTGGCCGACCCTTAGGCAAGCGCATCCTGCCGCGCCAGCCACGCACGGATCAACGCGACCGTTTCCTGGGGCCGGTCGGCGAAGATGCCGTGCGCCGCGCCGGGAACGGTCGCGAATTCGGCGCCTGAGACACGTGCGGCGAAGCCGGCCAGGGTGGACGGCCGCGCCTCGTCATACTGGCCGCCCATGAAGAGCGTGCGTTTGCCGTCGAGTTTAGCCAGCAGCGGCTCGCCGTCATAGTCCTTGAGCGTGCCCGTCGAGACGAATTCGCTCGATCCCCACATCGTATTGTATAGCTTTTGGTTCGTGCCGCCGGGGTGCTTGGCAGAATAGTCGGTCGCGGCGGGGGTAGCGGGCATTCGGCCGTTGAACGTGGTGTAAAACGCGCCGACGCCGCGCTGGCAGGTGGCGCTCGGCGCGCTAGCGATTGGGGCGGTGTCGCAGCTGGCGATATCGGCCTGGACGTCCGCGGGCAGTTCGGCGCGGCGGATGTTGGCGTCGGCGATCCAGCTTTTGGTCGAGATGAGCGGACTCGCCAGCGCGAGCCCGGCCAGACCGACCGGTTGCCGTGCGCCATATTCGAGCGCGACCGTCCCGCCCCAACTGTGCCCCAACACATGCCAGCGATTGATCCCCAACGCGGCGCGGATCGCGTCGACTTCATCGACATAGCGATCGACGCGCCAATTGGCGGGGTCGCCGGGGCGATCGGACTGGCCGCTATCGAGCTGGTCGTAGAGCACCAGCGCGCGTTCGTCGGCGAGCGCGAGCGCCGTCAGGAAATGCGCGTGCGTCCCGCCGGGGCCGCCATGGATCATGACGATCGGCGGCTTGCCCGAATCTAGCTTGCCGTTGACTCGAACGTAAACGCGGCCGCCGGTTACCGGGACCATGCGTTCGAGGTCGGGTGCCGCATAGCCGACGACCGCCGGCGCGACCGGCGCCGGGCTCGAAGCGGGAAGGGGCGGGGCAGGAGTGGTGGTTTGCGCCGCCAACGCGCCGGGTATTTCCCATCCCACCGCGCCCACGATCAGCGAGCCGAGGAGGAACGAGCGGCGGTCTAACTCGGTCATCGAACGATGCCCGGGCGGTTCAGTCCCACAGGCATACAGAATCGTTCGGCGGAGTCGATGGGCTAAGCCGCTATCGAACGCAGTCGCCGCGCAGGTCGTCCAGCGTGACGAAGAACGCCGGATAGCTGGTCGCGACCGGCGCGGCGTCGTCGATCGTGATCGGCGTCTTAGCGTGTAGCCCTGCCACGGTCATGGCCATCGCAATTCGATGATCGAGCAACGACGCGATGGTTGCCCCGCCAGGGATCGGATCGCCGCCGGTGCCGGTGATGGCAAGCCCGTCCCCGAACTCCTCGATCGCGATGCCGCACGCGCCCATCGCCGCAGCCATCGCGGCAATGCGATCCGATTCCTTGACCCGCAATTCGTGCGCGCCGCGCGCCACGGTGCGCCCCTCGGCAAAGGCCGCGGCGACGAACAGCACCGGATATTCGTCGATCATGCTAGGTGCGAGGTCGGGCGGCACCTCGATCGCGCGCAGGCCGGCGTGGCGCACGACCAGGTCGGCGACCGGCTCGCCGCCGACGATGCGCGGATCGACCTCGGTGATGTCGGCACCCATCATGCGCAACGCCATGAACAGGCCGGCGCGTGTAGGATTGAGTCCGACATTGGCAATCGTCACCTCGCTGCCCGGCACGATCGACGCCGCCACCGCCCAGAACGCAGCCGAGCTGGGATCACCGGGAACGACGATTTTTTGCGGCTTCAGTTCGGCCTCGCCGGTGACCGAAATGACCCGTCCGCGGTTGGTAAACTCGATGGTCAGAGTCGCGCCGAACCCGGCGAGCATTCGCTCGCTATGGTCGCGCGTCGCCACCGGCTCGATCACGCGCGTGATGCCCGGTGTGTTGAGCCCCGCGAGCAATACCGCCGATTTGACCTGCGCGGAGGCGACCGGGAGCGTATATTCGATCGGCACCGCAGGGCACATGCCGCGCACCATCATCGGCAGCCCCCCGCCGGGGCTCGCAGTGATATCGGCCCCCATCAGCGACAGCGGCTCTATCACGCGCCCCATCGGGCGCTTCGACAACGACGCGTCGCCGGTGAAGGTCGCCGTGATGGGGTGACTCGCGATCAATCCCGCGAGCAGTCGCGTCGACGTCCCCGAATTGCCCATGTCGAGCGCGGCTTGCGGCTGGAGCAACCCGCCGACCCCGACGCCCCAGACCTGCCAGATGCCCTCGTCCCATCGCTCGATCGTCACGCCCATCGCGCGCATCGCTGCGGCGGTTGCGAGCACGTCCTCGCCCTCCAGCAACCCCTCGATCCGGCTCTCGCCCACCGCCAGCCCCGCGAGCATCAGCGAGCGATGGCTGATCGACTTGTCGCCGGGCACCGTGACGTGCCCGTTCAACGCGCCGCTTGCGCAAATTTCGATCGGCTGAGGGG
>JBDSED010000061.1:0-22513 GCA_039920225.1 Sphingomonas sp. | reverse complement strand
GTGCTCGGCGACACGCGGGTGAAGCGGCTGGTCGATATCGGCACCGGCACCGGGCGGATGCTCGAATTGTTTGCTGGCCAGGCGACCCATGCGTTGGGGATCGACCGCAGCTCCGAAATGTTGCGGCTGGCGCGCGCCAAGCTCAGCGAAAAGGGTTTAGAGCATGCCGAGCTACGTCAGGCCGATCTTTACGCACTACCGCTCGACGCGGGTGCCGCGGACCTCGCGATCGTGCATCATGTGCTCCACTTCGCGCAAACGCCCGACGCAGCCATCGGCGAAGCGGCGCGTGTGCTCAGTCCAGGTGGGCGGCTGCTGATCGTCGACTTCGCGCCGCACGGCCGCGAGGAATTGCGGACGCGCGATGCGCATGCCCGGCTGGGCTTTTCGGACGAGCAGATGCTTGGTTGGTTCGACGGTGCGGGACTTGCGCCGGTGCGCACCGAGACGCTGGAGGGCGGCGAGTTGACGGTAAAGTTATGGTTGGCGCGCAAGAGTGGCGCGCCGGTCAAGGTAGCGGAGGCAGCGTAATGGGTTCGGTCGACAAAATGCCTGAAGCGCGGCGCGCGCTGGCGACTCCGATGTTCGCCGACCTGGCGGGCGACGCCGCGGTGTCGTTCGAGTTCTTCCCGCCCAAGACCGAGAAGATGGAAGAGACGCTGTGGGAGTCGGTCCAGACGCTTAGCCCGCTCGGGCCGCGCTTCGTCTCGGTCACTTATGGCGCCGGCGGGACGACGCGCGAGCGCACCCATGCGACGGTGGCGCGGATCGCACGTGAGACGAATATTCCGGCGGCGGCGCACCTGACGTGCGTCGAGGCGACGCGCGAGGAAATCGACTCGGTCGCCAACGACTATTGGGATGCGGGCGTGCGCCACATCGTCGCGCTGCGCGGTGATCCTCCCACGGCTGGCAACAAATATGCGACGCATCCGGGCGGCTACGAAAATGCCGCCGATCTCGTCGCGGGCCTGCGCAAGCTCCACCCGTTCGAGATTTCGGTCGCGGCCTATCCCGAATGCCATCCGGACTCGCCCGATGCCGGCCACGACCTCGACAATCTCAAGCGCAAGATGGACGCCGGGGCGACTCGTGCGATCACGCAATTCTTCCACGAGGCCGACACCTTCTTCCGCTTCCGCGACGCCGCGGCCGCAGCGGGGATCGACGCCGAGATCGTTCCCGGGATCATGCCCGTCATGAATTTCGCCGCGGTCAAGCGGATGTCGGCGATGTGCAACACCGCGGTACCCGGGTGGATGGGGCATCTGTTCGAGGGGCTCGACGATCGGCCCGCCGCGCGCCAGCTGGTGTCGGCGACGATCGCCGCCGAGCTCTGTCGCCGTCTCTACGCGGGCGGCGTGCGCAATTTCCATTTCTACACGCTCAACCGGGCGGAACTGAGCTACGCGATCTGCCACTTGCTCGGCATCCGCGCGAAGGGCGAAGCGAAGGCGGAGGCGGCTTAATTTTCTCTCCGCCATGCTGAACTTGTTTCAGCATCCATCGTGCAACGGGCGATGGCATCGCGGTGGAGAGTTGGACCCTGAAACGAGTTCAGGGTGACGGAGTGATAAAATGATGAGTGCTCGTGAAAGACTGCTGACGGAAGCCGCCAAGCGCATCCTGATCACCGATGGCGCGTTCGGCACGGAGATCCAGAACTGGAAGCTCGCGGAAGCCGACTATGCCGGCAATCTGGGGCTTACCCACGACCAGAAGGGCAACAACGACATCCTGGCGATCACCAAGCCGGACGTGCCCGAGACGATCACGCGCGCGTATCTGGACGCCGGGTCGGACATCGTGTCGACCAACACGTTCAGCGCCAACGTCATCAGCCAGGCCGATTACGGCGCCGAGGCGCTGGTGCGTGACATCAACATCGAGAGCGCGAAGATCGCGCGGCGCTTAGCGGACGAATATCAAGCGAAGGACGGCCGTCCGCGCTTCGTCGCCGGCGCGATCGGGCCGACCAACAAGACTTTGTCTTTGTCTCCTGACGTCAACGACCCGGGCTATCGCGAGATCGACTTCGACTATCTGAAGGGCGTGTATCGCGAGCAGGCCGATGCCCTGGTAGAAGGCGGGGCAGATTTCATCCTGATCGAGACGGTGTTCGATACGCTCAACGCCAAGGCGGGGATCATGGCCGCGATCGAGGCGGGCCAAGGTCTGGGCCGCGATCTGCCGATCATGCTGTCGATGACCTTGACCGACCTCAGCGGCCGCAACCTGTCGGGCCACACGGTCGAGGCGTTCTGGCACGCCGTCCGGCATGCCAAGCCAGTTACGATCGGCCTGAATTGCTCCTTCGGTGCAGAGCAGTTGCGTCCGCATGTTAAGACATTGTCGGAGATCGCCGACACGCTGATCATGGTATACCCGAACGCCGGCTTGCCCAACGAACTCGGCGAATATGACGAGATGCCGGCAACCACTGCGGGACTCGTCGGCGAGTGGGCGGAGGCCGGGCAAGTCAACATTCTCGGCGGCTGTTGCGGATCGACCCCGGCGCACATCAAGGCGATCGCCGACGGCGTGCGCGGCCTCGCGCCGCGGCAGATCGTGGTACCTGAAGTCCGGACGCGGCTAGCAGGCCTCGAGCCGATGTTCATGGCCGCTTAGACAAGTCGTTCCCCGGCGAAGGCCGGGTCCAGTCACGACCGGCACGATGCTGGACCCCCGTCTTCGCCGGGGAACAAGAAGAAGATCATGACGCAAACAAACTCCTCGACCAATTTCGTCAATATCGGTGAGCGCACCAACGTCACCGGCTCGGCGGCATTCAAAAAGCTGATCATGGCGGGCGACTACGCCAAGGCCGTCGAGGTCGCGCGCCAGCAGGTCGAGAACGGCGCGCAGGTGGTCGACATCAACATGGACGAAGGGCTGCTCGACGCCGAATTCGCCATGACCACCTTCCTCAAGCTGATCGCTGCCGAGCCCGACATCGCGCGCGTGCCCTTCATGATCGACAGCTCGAAATGGTCGGTGATCGAAGCCGGACTGAAATGCGTCTCCGGCAAGCCGATCGTCAATTCGATCAGCATGAAGGAGGGCGAGGAGCAGTTCCTCGACCACGCCCGCAAGTGCTTGGCCTATGGCGCCGCGGTCGTGGTGATGGCGTTCGACGAGGTCGGCCAAGCCGACACCAAGGAGCGCAAGGTCGAGATTTGCGAGCGCGCCTACAAGCTGCTGACCGGGATCGGCTTTCCGCCCGAGGACATCATCTTCGACCCCAATATCTTCGCGATCGCGACGGGGATCGACGAACATCGCGGCTATGCGGTCGACTTCATCGACGCGTGCCGCGAGATCAAGGCGCGCTGCCCGCACGTCCATATCTCCGGCGGGCTGTCGAACCTGAGCTTCTCGTTCCGCGGCAACGAGCCGGTGCGCCGCGCGATGCACTCGGTGTTCCTATATTACGCAATCCCCGCGGGGCTCGACATGGCGATCGTCAATGCCGGTCAGCTCGACATTTACGACCAGATCGACCCGGTGCTGCGCCAGGCGTGCGAGGACGTCATCTGGGACAATCGGGCCGATGCGACCGATCGACTGATCGAACTCGCCGAGAAATACCGCGGCACCGACGCGGTCGCGGAAAAGGCCGCGGAGGAATGGCGTGGCTGGGATGTCGCGAAGCGGCTTGAGCACGCCTTGGTCAAGGGCCTCGATCAGTACGTCGTCGAGGATACCGAGGAAGCCCGCTTGCTCACTGCACGCCCGATTGAAGTGATCGAGGGACCGTTGATGGACGGCATGAACGTGGTCGGCGACTTATTCGGATCAGGTAAGATGTTCCTGCCGCAAGTCGTTAAATCTGCTCGCGTTATGAAGAAGGCGGTGGCGCACCTGCTGCCCTTCATCGAAGCCTCGAAGGAGCCCGGCGCGAAGGGCAAGGGCAAGGTCATCATGGCGACCGTCAAGGGCGACGTGCACGACATCGGCAAGAACATCGTCGGCGTGGTGCTGCAATGTAACGGCTTCGAAGTGGTCGATCTCGGCGTGATGGTGCCGTGGTCGAAGATTCTCGAGGCGGCGAACGAGAACGATGCCGACATGATCGGCCTCAGCGGACTGATTACCCCGAGCCTCGACGAGATGGTCACCGTCGCCGAGGAGATGAAGCGCGCCAAGATGACGATGCCGCTGCTGATCGGCGGCGCGACGACGTCGAAGGTCCACACGGCTTTGCGAATCGCACCGGTGTATGACGGACCGGTCGTGCACGTGCTCGACGCCAGCCGCGCGGTGGGTGTCGCAACCACCCTGGTCAGCGACACGATCCGCGACGATTACGTGCTCAAGATCGCCGACGAATATGAAGCGGTGCGCGTCGCCCGCGCGGGCCGCACGCAGAGCGAACTGGTGCCGATTGAAGTCGCGCGCGCGCATGGGTTCAAGGCCGACATGTCGCTCAAGCCGCCCACGCCCAAGCAGCCCGGCCGCCACATCTT
Organism: Sphingomonas sp.; assembly: GCA_039920225.1. GTDB lineage: Bacteria > Pseudomonadota > Alphaproteobacteria > Sphingomonadales > Sphingomonadaceae > Sphingomonas. Next base: position 18,047 of record JBDSED010000061.1, on the reverse strand, counting down.
CGCCGACTGGGACCTTGCCGACCTGCGCGAATGTATCGACTGGACGCCGTTTTTCCGCGCCTGGGAACTGGCCGGGGTTTATCCCGGCATCCTGCAGGACAAGATCGTCGGCGAAAGCGCGACATCGCTGTTTGCCGACGCCAACAAGATGCTCGACCGCATCGTCGCGGAGAAGTGGCTCACCGCGCGCGCCGTGGTCGGGCTGTGGCCGTGCGCGCGATACGAGGACGATGTCGTGGTAGCGCCCGAGGGCGACTGGACCGCCGACCAATTGCGCAGCTTCGACCTGCTCAACTTGCCCGATGACGAGAGCCATGTCCGGTTGGCGTTCCTGCGCCAGCAGATCGCCAAGCACGAAGGCCGGGCGAACATGTGCCTGGCCGACTTCATCGATCCGGCGGGCGACTGGATCGGCGGGTTCGCGGTCAGCATTCACGGCATCGAACCGCACCTCGCGCGATTCAAGGCGGCGATCGACGACTATTCGGACATCCTGTTGAAGGCGCTCGCCGATCGCTTCGCCGAGGCGCTCGCCGAGCGGCTCCACCAACATGTTCGTACCACATTGTGGGGTTATGCCGAGGGCGAGCAGCTGACCAACGAAGCGCTGATCAAGGAGCAATATCGCGGCATCCGCCCGGCGCCGGGATACCCCGCATGCCCCGACCACAGCCTGAAGCCGATTCTGTTCAAGCTGCTGGACGCGCATCACGCGACCGGTATTTCACTGACGGAAAGCTATGCGATGCTGCCGACGGCGGCGGTCAGCGGGTTTTATTTCGGGCACCCGCAATCCGAATATTTCGGCGTCGCGCGGGTCGGGCTGGACCAAGCGGAAGATTATGCCGTGCGACGCGGTGCGGACATGGATACGGTGAAACGCTGGCTGCGCCCGAACCTCGATTGACGCAAAAAAAGGGCGCCGCCATCGCTGGCGACGCCCCTTTTAACGAAGCGATGTGATCAGGCGGTTGCGAACGTCGCGCGACGGCGGCGCAGCGAATAGCCCATCAGGCCAAAACCCATCATCATCGTCGCCCAGGTCGCCGGCTCGGGCACTGCGCCGTTCGCCTCGACCTCGAAATTCGAGTTGACCGAACGAGCGGTCACGAAGTTCGCCTGCACATTGTCGACGGCGCCGAAGAACGAGCCGCTCCAGCCCGAACCGATGCCGATTTCCAGGCCGGTGACGGTCAAATTGGCGTTGCCGTTGTCGGCAATCCATTGCGCCAGCGTCTTTTGGCCGCCGTTTGCATCAGCGAACGTGGGGCCAAGCGATCCGTTGGTCGCCCAGAAGATCCCGTTGGTCAGGTTGGCCGTCAGCGTCGTCCAGGTATCGACAGGAGAAGGCGTCTGCTGCTGGTAAACGTTTTCGAACACCAGCGAGCCGGCAAATACGCCATTCTTCTGCATATCCAGACGGAAGACCGGTGCAAAGTTAGGGTCCGTCACGGAGGCGCTGGAGCGGAAGAAGTCGAACGACACGCTTGTCAGGCTGGACAGCGCGACGGGCGCCAGAGCGCCGCCGCTGCCGAAGTTATAGATCAGGTCGCCCTTGCCGGTGTCGCCTTGCGTGCTGTTGAAATAGGCCGAGCCGTTACCGCTGCGCGCATAGTCGGTCGTGATGCCGATGGTCGATCCGGCACCGACGTTCGCCTGGTACCATTGATTGAGGACCGGCGTTCCCTGCGCGCGGTTGGCGCCCGCATTGGGGCCAGGACCGGTAACGGTCGTACGTGTGCCCGTCGCCGTGGTGGTGGTGGTCGCTGTGCTCGTTCCGAAGACGCCGTTCACGTTCTGCAGGCTGGTGTTGTACACCGTTTGCGCTGCGGCGCCCGTCGTCACGAATGCCGCTACGGCTGCTGCACCAAGATAAAGTAGTTTCACTGAACTTTCCCCCAAATGGATTTGTCGTCGATCCGCCCAAATTACTGAATCGAGGTCGGTTCGTCGGCTATCCATCGGTTAACAGAATATTAACAAGCGACAAGCGGCAGAATGTTTGACCTAAATCAAGTTGTCGATCCCTGTCTCGAAATAGGACGGCGGTTCGCATATACTGACCCTTGCAGTCACACGAATCGATGGCGGTAACTCTTGGGCCGGCGACGCGCCCGCGTTAACGTCGATTTCGGCTGGCGGCGACGGCGGACGCGGGGCAGGCGGACGGGCGGAGGTTCCGATGCGTCGATCACTTGCTCTTCTGCTTGTCCTGTCCACACCCGCAGCCGCGCAGTCTGGGGCTGCGCCCTTTACTGTCGCGGAGACCGGCCAAGCCTTCGCAACGCTCGACGATGCGGTGCAGTCGGTCCGGATGGGCACCGCGACGATCCTGATCGCGCCGGGCGTCTACAAGCAATGCACCGTCCAGGCGGGCGGCAACATCACCTTCAAGGCGATCCAGCCCGGCACCGCGATCTTCGACGGCGAGGCGTGCGAGGGCAAGGCGGCGTTCGTCCTGCGCGGGCTGAGCTCGGTTGTCGACGGCATCGTGTTCCGCAACATCCGCGTGTCCGACGGCAACGGCGCCGGGATCCGTACGGAGATGGGCAGTCTGACCGTACGCAACTCGATGTTCCTCGACAGCCAGGAGGGTATTCTCGGCGGCCAGCCGACGGGCCAGAAGATCGTCATCGACCGTTCGACGTTCGCCGGGCTCGGCACATGCGACGACGCGACCGATTGCGCGCATTCGATCTATCTCGCCAACCGGGGGTCGGTGACGATCACTCGCTCGCGGTTCGAGCGCGGGCGCGGCGGGCATTACGTCAAGCTGCGCGTGCCCAATCTGTCGATCACCGACAACAGCTTCGACGACAGCGAAGGCCGCAAGACCAATTACATGATCGACCTGTCGGAGGGTGGTACCGGCCTCATCGCGCGCAACACTTTCGCCGATGGCGCGAACAAGGAGAATTGGACCGGCTTCATCGTCGTCGCGGCAGAAGCGCGGACCTATTCGTCGGCGGGGCTGAAGGTGGTCGACAACGTCGCGACGCTCGCGCCCAATTTTGGTAAGAGCCCAGCGTTCGTCGCCAATGTCGGTCGCGATCTGCTTGCGGTCGGCGCCAACAAGCTCGCGCCGGGGATCAGGCCTTACGAGCAGCGCTAGAGGCACGTGCTCCCCGGCCCGCCGTCGAGGTCGAGGCAGCGGCCGTCGACCTCGCCCGGCGCCAGCGCGAAGCCGATCAGCGCGGCGAGGCTGGGCATGATGTCGATCGTCTCAACCGACAGCGGCTGCTCGAAGCCAGTCATTCCCTTGCGCCAGAACAGGATCGGCACGCGGCGGTCGTAGTCCCAGATGCTGCCATGCGTCGCGATCGTGCCGGCGGGCGTCGTGGCGGGCGGGATCGGCGTGATGCGGGGCTTGAGGAACACCGAGAAGTCGCCCGACCGTTCCGCATCGGATGAGGCACGCGCGCGCTGGAGCAAGCTCCACGTTTCGGGGGGGGCCGTGGGCGCCGGGGCGGCGGCGATCTGTTCCTTGGTATAGACCGCCGCGACCTGCGGATCGGCGGCGTAGCGCTTGACCGCTTCGGCCTGCACCCTGACGCGGTCGGTTGGAGACAGTTTGTTGCTGATCCAGACGTCGCCATTGACCCCGCCGAACAGCAACGGGCCCTTCAGGCCGAGCGCATCGGCGATGCCGGCGCCCACCTTCGACGGCGCTAGCGCCAGGTCCATCCGCGCCGCCATCGGCATGCCGCGCTCGCGCTCGCGTTCGGGGATGTCGTTGCCGCCATGATCGGCGGTCAGCGCGACGACATAGTCGACCCCGGTCTTGTCGAGCATCGCGAAGAACTTGCCCAGCGTCTGGTCGAGGTTGGCGAGCTGGATGCACATCTCCGACCCCTCGGTGCCGAAGCCGTGCCCGACATAATCGGTCGCCGACGCGCCGATCGTCAGCACGTCGGTCGACGGGCCTTTGCCGAGCTTCATGTCCTGCACCATCGAGGTCGCGAGGCCGAAGATCGCGGTGTCGAAGGCGGGAGATGCCTTCCACAGGCCTTCTGATTTGGCGGGGCGGGCGAAGCGGCCGTTACCGACGGTGCGGCCATTAGCGACGATCGGGCGATCGATGGACTTGCACCAAGCCGGTTCGGCAAAGGCAGCGCCGGGCTTGGCGATCTGCGCATCCGCAGCGGCATTGGCGTGCGCGACCGAGGCCGGCATGGCGCGGTCGGCGTAGGAGATGAACCCCTTGCCGTCGCGCCAGAACCACAGCGAGTCGATCTTGTGGCCGCCCATCATGATCGCCGCGCGGTCCTTGCCCGCGACCGACACGGTGCGCGCGCGCGGGTCGGCGGCCTTCAGCCGCTCGCCCAGCGTCGGCACCCGCAGCTTGAGGTCTGAGGCGGTGTAGTTGTTGAAGGTCGAGCCCGGCACGCGCTCGTCCTCGGCACAATAGACCATGCCTGGGCGCGGTCCGTTCAGGTCGATCCAGTCGTTGGCGATGATCCCCGTGCGCGCCGGGCGGTCGCCGGTCATGATCGTGGAGTGGCCGGGGCAAGTCTCGGTCGCGGCGTGGCCCTGATACCCCGCCGGGAACACCGCGCCGTCGAGCAACCGCTTGAACCCGCCGGTGAAGCGGCTGCGGTATTCCGCGAATAGATCGGCGGAGAATTGGTCGACCGAGATCACCACGATCAGTTTGGGAGCAGAGCGGGTCGGCGCTGCCACGGACCTGGGCGTATCCTGCGCGGTGCCGGGGCTGGCGAGCAACAGCAGAGCAACGGGCAGCAAGCGGGCGAGACGCATCGATGATCTCCGTAGGCGCGGGGGTCTGGCACCGCTATGGCGCTGGCGAGGGCGAGGTGACAAGTGACGGCGATGCGCGCGTTCGGTTTCATGATTGTGACGGTGATGATGGCGGTAGCCGCCTGGGTGGCGCCGGCACATGCCCAGGACGAGCTCAACCGGCCGGGTCCGCATCTGCGCATCGCGTTGGTCGCGGAAAGCGATACGCCGAAGGCTGGAGGTGAGGTGGCGATCGCGTTCGACACCAAGCCGCAGCCCGGCTGGCACGGCTATTGGCGGAATCCTGGCGATGCCGGGTTTCCGGCCAAGCTTGACTGGACGTTACCCAGTGGCGTGACGGTCGGCGAACTTGCCTATCCCGCCCCGCAACGGCTGCTGATTTCCGGGCTGATGAACTACGTTTTCGAGCACCCGTATGCGCCGATCGTGACGCTGAAGGTGCCGGCTGGACTCGCGGCGGGGACGGCGCTGCCGATCAAGTTGCACATGGCGTATTTGGTCTGCACCACGCAGTTGTGCGTGCCCGAACAGGGCGATTTCACTATCGCGCTGACGATCGGCGACGGCTCGATCGACCCGGCGCAGCGCGTGATGTTCGACAGCTGGCGGCGCGCGTTGCCGCAGGCGCTGGGATCGCCCGCGACCTATCAGGTGGCAAACGGAACGCTGCGGATTGCCGTGCCGTATCCGGCCAGCGCCAAGGGGGATGGTGCCTATTTCTATCCGGTATCCACCGGGTTGATCGACTACGCCGCGCCGCAGACGGTCGGCCGTTACGGCGACCGTTTGATCGTGACGACGAAGGGCAAGAGCGGCGGGCAACTCGACGGCGTGCTGAGTGTCGACGGTCGCGCGCTGGCAGTGACGGCGTCGCCCGGGACTGTTGCTACCGGATCCACCGCTGCGTCGGGGAACGATTGGACCGCGATGCTGTTCGCCTTCGCCGGTGCGGTGCTTGGCGGGCTGATCCTCAACGTCATGCCGTGCGTGTTCCCGATCCTGAGCCTCAAGGCACTGAGTCTTGCCAAGGCCGGGGGCGACGAGCGCGGCGTGCGGGCGGAAGCATTGGCGTACACCGGCGGCGCGATCGCAATGTGCCTGGCGCTGGGCACGACGATTCTGGCGTTGCGCGCGGGTGGCAGCGCAATCGGCTGGGCGTTCCAGTTGCAGGACCCGCGCGTGGTCGTGCTGCTATTGCTGCTGACGGTCGGGATTGCACTCAACCTGGCGGGGACGTTCGAGCTGCCCGTGCCGCGGTTCGTCAACAGCGCTGGCGGGGCAGGCGGCGCGTTTGCGACCGGCGCGCTCGCGGCATTCATTGCGACGCCGTGTGCGGGGCCGTTCATGGGTGTGGCGCTGGGCGCGGCACTGGTGCTGCCCTGGCCGGCCGCGCTTGCGGTGTTCGGCGGGTTGGGGTTGGGGCTGGCGCTGCCGTTCCTGTTGCTTGGTTACGTGCCTGCGCTGCGCAAGCGACTGCCGCGGCCGGGCGCGTGGATGGATACGCTGCGCCGCTTCCTGTCGATCCCGATGTGGCTGACCGCGGTTGCGCTCGCCTGGGTGCTCGGCAAGGAAGCGGGGGTCGACGCGATGGGCTTCGCGCTGCTGGTGGCGCTTGGGTTCGCGATCGTTCTGTGGGCGGCGGGTCGGCGGCAAGCGCGCGGGCAAGGGTTCGGCGTGCCGGCAGTCGCGATGTTGCTGGCGATGGCGGCGGCAGGTGTCTGGCTGATCCATCACCGCCCCGCCCAAGCGACCGCCGCTGCCGATGCCAATGCCTTCAGCGAAGCGAAGCTCGCTGCCTTGCGCGCGCAAGGCCGCCCGGTATTCGTCTATTTCACCGCCGACTGGTGCGTGGCGTGCAAGGTCAACGAGCGCGTCGCGATCGACACGGATCGCGTCCAGTCCGCCTTCCGGAGCAAGAACATCGCGGTGCTGGTCGGCGACTGGACCAACGGCGACCCGGTGCTGGGCCGCTTCATCGAGGCGCATAACCGCGCGGGCGTGCCGCTCTACCTTTACTATCCGCCGGGTGGCGGCGGGCCGCAGGTTTTGCCACAAGTGCTGACCCCGTCGATGTTGGAGGACTTATGATCGCCAAGCTGTTCGCCGCGCTGACCACGCTGGTCCTGATCGGCGCCGCGCCCGCAACCGATCCGCCCGCGTGGACGCGGCCCATCGCGCCGTTCCACATCATCGGAAACGTCTATTATGTCGGGAGCGAGGGGCTCGCCGCATATCTGATCACGACGCCCCAGGGCGCGATCCTGCTCGACGGGACGATGGAGGCGAACGTCCCGGCGATCGAGGCCAATATCAAGGCGCTCGGGATCAAGCTTTCCGACGTCAAGATCCTGCTCAACAGCCACGCGCATTTCGACCATGCCGACGGTCTCGCGCATCTCAAGCGCGACACGGGCGCTGCGATGATGGCGATGAAGGGCGACGTCTGGGCGCTGGAGAATGGCAAGCATTTCGGCGACCAGAGCTATGTCGGCACCTTCTCGCCGGTGAAGGTCGATCGCGTGTTGACCGACGGCGCCAAGGTGACGCTCGGCGGCGTGACGATGACCGCGCTGGCGACGCCGGGGCACACTGCCGGGTGCACCACCTGGGTGCTGCCCGTGCGGGTCAAGTCGGGGACCAAGACCGTTGTGTTCCCGTGCAGCATGACGGTCGCGGGCAACAAGCTGGTCGGCAACCGGCAATATCCCGGCCTCGTCGCCGATTTTCGACGGACGTTCGATCGCATGGCTACACTCAAGGCGGACGTGGTGCTGCCGGCGCATCCGGAGCAGGCGCAAGTGACGACGCGTAAGGGCGACGAATTCCTGCAACCGACGTTGCTGCCGAAGCTGGTTGCTGACGCCCGTGCGGCATTCGAGAAACAATGGCTCAAGGAAAGTGCAATCGCGCGCTGATCCGCGTCATGTCCTCCCCCTTGTGCGGCGCAGCAATCCATAGCAGCATGGAACTCTGACGCCTGACGGCGCTTTGGGGGCTGGATGGGTATAGGGGCTGCGTTCGACGAGATCATGGGGACGGGCGGCTCGACCACCGCGCGGTCGTCGCTCGCCGCGCTCGGCAAGTGGCTCGACAATACCGACTCTGCCGAACTCAAGCGGCGCCAACAATCCGCGGAAGCGACCTTCCGCCAGCTCGGCATCACCTTCGCGGTCTATGGCGACGAAGATGCGAGCGAGCGCATCATCCCGTTCGACATCGTTCCGCGCGTGTTCCTCGCCGACGAATGGGCTCGACTGTCCGAGGGGCTGATCCAGCGCGTCGAGGCGATCAACCTGTTCCTCGACGACATCTACGGCGAGCGGAAGATCCTTAACGAGGGCATCCTTCCCAACGACCTGATCTTCGGCAACGCGCAGTTCCGGCCTGAGATCGCCGGGATGCGGCCGCCGCACGGCATCTGGGCGCATATCTGCGGAATCGACCTGGTCCGCACCGGGCCGGACGATTTCTTCGTGCTCGAGGACAATGCCCGCACGCCGTCGGGTGTGAGCTATATGCTCGAAAACCGAGAGGCGATGCTGCGGTTGTGTCCCGAGCTGTTCCGCCAGTTCCGCGTCGCGGCGGTCGATTCGTATCCCGACCGCCTACTCCAGACGATGAAGTCCGTCGCGCCGGAGGGCACCGGGAGCAACCCGGTCTGCGTCGTGCTGACGCCGGGGCATTTCAACTCGGCCTATTACGAACATAGTTTCCTCGCCGATTCGATGGGGATCGAATTGGTCGAGGCGGCGGACCTGATCGTCGATGACGACATCGTCTGGATGCGGACGATCGCGGGGCGGGTGAAGGTCGACGTCATCTATCGCCGCATCGACGACGATTATCTCGATCCGTTGGTGTTCCGTCCCGATTCGGCGCTTGGGGTGCGCGGGCTGATCGCGGCCTATGCCGCGGGTAATGTCGCGATCATCAACGCGCCGGGCAACGGCATCGCCGACGACAAGGCGATCTACAGCTATATGCCTGAAATCGTGCGCTATTATACCGGCGCCGAGGCCAAGCTGCCCAACGTCCAGACTTTCCGCTGCCGCGAGCCCGAGGCGCTTCAATACACGCTCGACCACCTCGACCAACTCGTAGTGAAACTGGTCGACGGGTCAGGTGGCTATGGCATGCTGGTCGGCCCGACCGCGTCGAAAGAGGAAATCGCCAACTTCCGCGCCGCGTTGGTCGCGGAGCCGCAGCGCTATATCGCGCAACCGACGCTCGCGCTGTCGACGGTGCCGACCTTGGTCGAGCACGGCCTCACGCCGCGCCACGTCGATTTCCGGCCGTTCGTGCTAGCCGGCTCGAAGGGCATCCAGGTGGTGCCGGGCGGGCTGACCCGTGTCGCGCTGCGCGAAGGGTCGCTGGTGGTCAATTCATCGCAGGGCGGCGGGACCAAGGACAGTTTCGTGCTGATGGACAACGGTCCGGCGCAATCCCAGTCGCAGGCGCAGGGGCGGGGGGCGTGAGCCGCTTCCAAATCCTCCCCGGGACGGGGAGGTGGCGCGAAGCGCCGGAGGGGGTTCGCCTTTTCGGTGACCGCATGTGGCCCGCCCCCTCCACCACGCCGCTTCGCGTCGCGGTCCCCCTCCCCGTAAACGGGGAGGATTGCTGATGCTCTCACGGACCGCTTCGTCGCTCTATTGGCTCGGCCGCTACGTCGAGCGCGCCGATTTTATCGCGCGATTGGTCGAGGCGACGGTGCGGCTCGACGTGCTGTCGCCCCGGCCGGCGGGCGACATTGCGTGGGGCAGCGCGCTGACCGTGATCGAGGCGGCCGAGGCGTTCAGGGCGAGCGGCGCGACGATCGGGCAAAAATCGGTCGCGCGGTTCCTGACGCTCGACACCAGCCATCCGGGGTCGATCATCCGCTGCCTCGACATGGCCCGGACCAACGCGCGTGCCGTCCGTACCGCACTAACCCGCGACGCCTGGACCGGGATCAACCGCGCCTGGCTGATCTTCGACGGCCGCTCGTCGCCCGGCGGCGCGACCGCGACGATGAACCTGATCGAGGCGGTCAAGGCCGAGACTCGCGGGTTCGAAGGCGCGATCCACCACATGCTAAAAAATCAGGCGACCTGGTTCATCCGTCTGGGCCAGGCCATCGAGCGCGCGGACAACACCGCGCGGCTGCTCGACGTGAAATACCACATTCTGTTGCCCGCCGGCGAAACGGTGGGCGGCGTGGTCGACCGCGATCAATGGACGACGATCCTCCAGACCGTATCGGCGGTGACTGCGTATCGCTGGCTCTACAATGACGGGTTGCAACCCGCGAACGTCATCGACCTGCTGATCGCGCGCCACGAACTGCCGCGCAGCCTGGCGGCGTCGGCGGAAGAGGCGGTCGAGTTGCTGTCGCAGCTCGCCAAGCGCACCGGACATCATGGCGAGGCCGATCGCATGGCACGCGCGCGGCACACGCGGATCGCCAAGACGCGGTCCGCCGACATCATCGTCAGCGGGCTGCACCAATATCTCGAGCAATTTCTCGAAGAGAATGCAAAGCTGCATTTCGCGATCGGCCGGCAGTTCAAGTTCGCCTGATGCGGATCGCGATCGATCACACGCTGACCGTCGCTTTCCCCCTTACTAAACCGCGACTCACGCTGGCGTTGCGAGTCACGCCCGAAGACAATCACGACCAGACCGTGTCGGGCTGGCGCATCGGCCCCGATTGCGACGCGCGACTGCGCACCGGGCGCGACGGCTACGGCAACGTGCTGACGATGGTCTATGCCGAAGGGCCGATCGACGGCATCGAGTTCCATGTGACCGGCGAGGTGTTCACCGGCCCATCGAGCGGTATTCTAAGCGCCGCACATCCCGAGCCATTGCCGGCGGCGCTGTTCCTCCGTCTCGGCATCGATGCTGCACCCGACCTGACCGCGCTGGCGATCGAAGGCGGCGACGGCGCGACAGATGCGGTCGAGCGATTGCATTTGGCCAATGTCGCGCTCCATCGCCGCGCCGATGCCGTCGCCGCCGATACGCTGGCTGCGGCGTTCGTTACGGCGGCGCGGCGGTTGTCCTACCCGGCGCGATGCGTGTCGGGCTACATCGCGGAAGACCGCGTTTCGCGGCCCCACGTTTGGGCGGAGGCGTTTGTCACTGAGATCGGTTGGATCGGGTTCGACCCCTGGCTGGGCCTGTCGGCGGGTGAGGATCACGCGCGCGTCGCGAGCGCGCTCGACTTGACAGGGATCGCGATGATCGGCGGCGCTTAGGCGAGTTCCCCCGACAGTGCCAATGCCTGTTCGACCGGGTGAACAGGCGGCGAATAGGTCGCATTCTCGTCGGCCAGTAGCGCCCAGCCGTTAGGCCCCAACACTTCGAGCGGGCGATAGCGGGTCTTATACGCCATTCGTGCCGACCCCTTCACCCAATAGCCGAGATAGACGTACGGCAGGCCCGCGGCGCGCGCGCGCATGATGTGGTCCATGATGATGAAGTTGCCGAGCCCAGGGCGCTGATCCTCGTCGGCAATGAAGAAGCTGTAGATCATACTGAGCCCGTCAGCCTGCTGATCGGTCAGGCACGCGCCGACCAGGCGGCCGCGCTCGCCGTGCAGGCTGGGCTCGCGATATTCGACCACCACCGAATTGACCGGCGATTGCTCGACCATGTCGGCATAATCGCCGTCGTCCATCAGCGTCATGCCACCGGCGGGATGGCGCGCGCCCAGATAGCGGCGGAGCAGCTGGAATTGCTCGTCGGTCGCCCAGGCGTTGCATGCGCTAACCTCAAGGTCGGAATGACGGCGCATGATTTTGCGCTGGCTGGCGTTGGGCTTGAAGTCGGGGGTGACGACGCGGACCGACACGCAGGCCGAACAGCCGACGCAACTCGGGCGATAGGCGACCGACTGACTGCGCCGGAACCCGATCCGGCCGAGCGCGTCGTTGAGCTCGCCGGCGTGCGGGCCGTTCAGCTCGGTGAACACCTTCCGCTCCTGCCGCCCGGGCAAATAGGGGCACGGCGACGGCGACGTCACGAAAAAGCGCGGAAAACGGAAAGGCGCGGTCACCGCCGATTGGTCCCTTTCGAGTGCCGGCGAATCCGGCGAACTCGCGCACTATGAATCGCGCCGCGCATGATGAAAAGCGGCTTTACCATCAAAGAAGGTTAACGATGTCGGGGAGGGTGAGCGAGCGCGCCGCCGTCGTGACAATGATGGACGCGAGTCGGCGAGGCAAGGGCGCCCGTCGCACGCCCGATTCGCTCCGTCGCAAGCTGCGGTTCAGGGAGGGCGCGCTACTCGATCCGGCGAAGGAGATTTATATGCGGATCGCTCTGTTCGCGTTGATCGCCGCCGTCGCCGCGCCTGCTGTGGCGCAGCGGATGCCGCCGGTGTTGCCGTTCGCCCCGCGCGGTATCGACTATGTCGAAACGGTGTGCACCGGCGGGATCGACGGGCGTTACGAAGTGGTGCGCGTCTTGGCGACGGGCCAAGTGTCGAAAGCAACTCGGCGGATGCCCGAGGTGCAGCGCGCCCGGGCAACGCGCGGCGAGGTACTCAAGATCTGGCGAGAACTCGATCTTGCGCGGTTCGAACAGCGCATCGCACCACCGCAAAAACCCTATATTATGGATGGTATCGACTGCACGCTGACGCGGCGGAAGAACGGGCGCGTCCACGCCGTGACATTGATGCAGCAGATGCGCGATACCCCCAGATATCGCGACCTTACGCAGGCGCTCGACGACATAAATGCGCTTGGCCGAAAAGCGACCGGGCCACGCTTGAGACCTGCGGGCATAGTTGCATCTCCGCAACGGTGAAGCAGCTAACCTGCCGTTAAAGCGGGATGCGGTAGCAAACTGCCGCCGAAAAGCTTGCATTCCCCCGATTCTTTTGTAGGACCGGGAACCAATACAGATTAGCGGCGTCGTGGTTGCCATGCCGTCGTAGGTATAAAAAGGGAGACTGCCGCATGTTTAAATCTATGATTGGCGCCATGGCCGCTGTGGCGATTGCCGCAATGCCGGTGGCGGCGTCGGCCGCGCCGGCGAATCCGGCAGCGTCGCTGTCGGTTGCCAAGAGCGTCCGCGCAAGCACGCCGACGAGCAAGAGCAGCAAGTTCAGCGGTGGCGCTATCCTTGCGGTTTTGGTCGTTGCGGGTGTGATCGCGATCGTCGCGCTCGGCGCGAGCACGGACAACAAGGCCAAGAGCCCCTAATCGGCTTACAACTTCGAAAAAAGGGCGGTGCGCGCAAACGCACCGCCCTTTTTTTATGCCAGCTCGACGAGGCTCACGTCGTAATCGGCGATCTTCAGCGCGGCGACCAAGCGATCGAGGTGGTCGCGATCGCGAGTCTCGCATTCGACATCGAGAAACAGGCCCTTTGCCGGCAGCTTGGTGAAAATCCGCTGGTGCGACAATTCGAGGATGTTGACCCGCTGCTGGTCGAAAATGCGCGCGACGTTGAACAACGCGCCCGGCTGGTCCTGCAGCTTTATCCGCAGTCGAGCAAGCCGCCCCGACCGCGCGAGGTCCCGCAACAGCACATTCGCGAGCAACCGTGTGTCGATATTGCCACCGCAAAGCACGACGCCGACCGTCTTCCCCTTGAACCGCTCGGGATGCTGGAGCAGCGCGGCCAGGCCAGCCGCGCCGGCGCCTTCGACCACCGACTTCTCGATTTGCAGGAGCAGACTGACCGATTGCTCAAGGCTGCGTTCGCTGACCAGAACGATGTCGTCGACTAGCTGGCGCACCATCGCCGACGTGATCGCGCCGGGTTCCTTGACCGCGATACCCTCCGCCAGCGTGTCCCCGGCGCAAGGATATTGGGTGCCCTTGATCCGGTTATACATCGACGGGAACAGCTCCGCCTCGACCCCGATCACTTCGACGCGATGATCCGCGGCTTTGGCAACCACCGCCATTCCGCTGATCAGCCCGCCGCCCCCGATCGGCGTGATGAAGGTATCGATCGTTGGCACGTCTTCCAGCATTTCGATTGCGACCGTCCCCGCGCCAGCGACGATGCGCGGATCGTCGAACGGGTGGACGAACGTATAGCCACGTTGGGCCTCGAGCTCGCGGGCATGGGCATAGGCGGCGTCGAACGTGTCGCCTTCCAGGATTACCGTCGCGCCATGACCCTCGGTCTGCACGACCTTCACCGTCGGCGTGTTCGTCGGCATGACGATGGTCGATGGAATGCCAAGCCGGTTGGCGTGATACGCCAGGCCCTGCGCGTGGTTGCCGGCAGACGCTGCAATCACGCCTGCCGACCGGGCGGCGTCGTCTAGCTGAAGCAGGGTGTTGAGCGCGCCGCGCTCCTTGTAGGCGGCGGTGAACTGGAGATTCTCGAACTTCAGGTGGACCGTCGCACCGGTCAAATCGCTCAACGTCTTGCTGATGAACGTCGGTGTTCGGACGATCGAGTCACGGATGCGGCTGTGCGCGGTGCGGATGTCATCGATCGTGACGGGGATCGGGCAGGTCATGTGGGGCGGCCTAGACCATCTGGCGTGACGGGGGAACACGGCTTATGCGCCGGGCATGGCAAGCGTAGCATTCATCGGATTGGGCGTGATGGGCGCGCCGATCGCGCGGCATCTGGCGATCGCGGGGCACGACGTCACCGTCTATAACCGCACCGCAGATAAGGCGGCCGCCTGGGTCGCGGAGCATGGTGGCAAAACGGCTGCGACGGCTGCGGAGGCAGCCCGCGATCAAGACGCCGTGCTGACTTGTGTCGGCAACGATGACGACCTCGCGGCCGTAACGCTCGGCGAAGACGGCGCGTTCGGCGCGATGCGCGACGGCGCGGTGTTCGTCGATCACACGACGGTGTCGGCCGATATTGCGCGCAGGCTCGCTGCCGCCGCCGATCGGCGCGGCCTGCATGCGGTAGATGCACCGGTGTCGGGCGGGCAAGCGGGCGCGGAGGCCGGCAAGCTGTCGATCATGTGCGGCGGATCGGCCAAGGCGATGGCGCGCGCGGAACCATTGATGCAGGCCTATGCGGCGCGGATCGTCCATATCGGCGGACCGGGGGCCGGCCAGACAACCAAGATGGTTAACCAGATCGCAATAGCCGGGGTACTGCAAGGCATCAGCGAGGCGCTCCGTTTCGCACAAGCCAGCAAACTCGACCTCGACAAGGTGCTCGAAGCGATTTCCGGTGGTGCCGCGCAAAGCTGGCAGATGGTCAATCGCTGGCCAACGATGGCGAAGGACGAGTTCGACTTCGGCTTCGCGATCGATTGGATGCGCAAGGATCTCGGCCTCGCTCTCGAAGAGGCGGGGCGCAACGGAGCGCTGTTGCCGATGACCGCTTTGGTCGATCAATTCTATGCCGAAGTTCAGAAAATGGGGGGCGCCCGGCAGGACACCAGCGCCTTGGTCAGGAGATTGCCCAGATGATCGGTTCTTTCCGCACGCTTGCAGCCGCCGCAGCCGCGCTGTCGATGATCGCGACCCCCGCACTTGCCGACGGGGTTGTCGACAACGTCAACGGCATGACGATGGATGCCAAGGGCAATGTCATTCATTTTACCGGGATCGTTGTCGGGCGCGACGGCAAGGTCGTGAAGCTGCTGCAATCGGGCGACAAGCGACCCGAGCGACCCGACTGGCTGTCGAATGAGAAGGGGCGGACGTTGCTCCCCGGTTTCATCGACGCGCACGGCCACGTCCTGAGTCTCGGCTTCCGCGCGCTCGAACTCGATCTTTCGGAGACCAAATCGCTCGAAGAGGCGAAGGCGAAGATCGCGGCTTATGTCGCGGCCAATCCCGAAAAGAAGTGGATCGTCGGCGGTGGCTGGAATCAGGAGAAATGGGGACTGGGCCGCTTTCCGAGCGCTGCCGATCTGGACGGCGTGGTCGCTGATCGCCCGGTCTGGCTAGCGCGGGCCGACGGGCATGCTTCCTGGGCTAATACTGCTGCGATCAAAGCCGCCGGCGTGACCGCGAAGACCGCAACGCCGCCGGGCGGGCGGATCGAAAAGATCGGCGCCGAGCCTGCGGGGGTATTTGTCGATGCCGCGCAGGATCTGATCGACAAAGTGGTCCCCCAACCGTTGCCGAAGGAACGCGATTTCGCACTGCAAAAGGCGCAGGAAATCCTTCTCGCGTTCGGCATCACGGCGACCGCCGACATGGGCACGTCGATGGACGATTGGCTGGCGATGCGCCGGATGGGCGATCGCGGCGCGTTGCTGGTGCGGATCATGAGCTACGGCGCCGGGGTCGAAACGGCGATCCGCGTCGGCGGCAGTGGACCGACGCCGTGGCTGTACGGCGACCGGCTGCGGATGGGCGGGGTCAAGCTCTATGCCGACGGCGCGCTTGGGTCGCGTGGGGCGTGGCTGGTTAAGCCGTATAGCGATGCGCCGGGGCAAACGGGTGCGGGGTTCCTGACCGACACGCTTCTGCAGAATTTGATGAGCCGCGCGGCGATGGACGGATACCAGGTCGCGGTCCACGCGATCGGCGACAAGGCCAACCGCCAGGTGCTCGACGCGATCGAGGCGCTGTCGAATACCTACAAGGGGGACCGCCGCTGGCGAATCGAGCATGCGCAGATCGTCGATCCTGCAGATTTGCCGCGGTTTGCGAGCCTCAAGGTGATCGCGTCGATGCAGCCGACCCACCAAACGTCGGATCGCACCATGGCGGAAGCGCGCCTGGGGCCGGATCGCCTGACCGGCGCCTACGCCTGGGCGACGATGCTCAGAAACGGCGTGCCGCTTGCGTTCGGCAGCGACTATCCGGTCGAAAGCCCCGATCCCTGGGCCGGCTGGGCGGCGGCATTCACCCGCCAGGATGCCAACGGTGCGCCGTTTGGCGGTTGGCGCGCCCAGGAAAAGGTAACGCGCGAGCAAGCCTGGTGGGCGTTCACCGCGGGCGCCGCCTACGCCGGGTTTGCCGAGGAGAAATTCGGCCGCCTCGCGCCCGGCCAGTCCGCCGACTTCATCATCGTCGATCGCGACCCGTTCCTGTCGAGTCCAACCGACTTGCGCGCGACGAAGGTCGAGGAAACGTGGATCGGCGGGCAGAAGGTTTACGTGCGCAAGCAGTAGCCAAGTTCGTCATGCTGAACTCGTTTCAGCATCCATGCGCGGTGATCGCGGCTCGGCGATGGGCTCGAGCCCGTAATCCGGCGCCAGATCGCGCCAGCCAGGATTGCTCGCCTCGATCAGGTTGATCTTCCAATCACGATGCCAGCGTTTAAGCTGTTTTTCTCGCAGGATGGCATTCTCCATATCGCCGAAGAACTCGATATGGACGAGGCGCTTAACGCCGTGGCGCTTGGTGAAGCCATCTCCGATATCGTTGCGATGTTGCCACCAGCGGCCGATTGGGTCGGACGTCACGCCGATAGAGCGTTCCGCGCTTTTGGCTGGCGAGGATATAGACGGCTGGCGTGCGATCCATGGGCCACCAGCCTAGCACAGGACGGCTTGTATGGATGCTGAAACAAGTTCAGCATGACGGTTGCTAAGGGGACGCCGCCAAAGAAAAGAGCCGCGGCGTTCCCCAACGCCGCGGCCCGTCCCCCTGGAAAAAGCGTTGGTGGTTACGCGACTTGCGCCGCGACCACTTCGTCTGGCTCGCGCAGCACATAGCCGCGGCCCCACACGGTCTCGATGTAATTCTCGCCCTCGGTCGCCAGGCTGAGCTTCTTGCGCAGCTTGCAGATGAAGACGTCGATGATCTTGAGTTCGGGCTCGTCCATGCCGCCGTACAGGTGGTTGAGGAACATTTCCTTGGTCAGCGTCGTGCCCTTGCGGAGCGAGAGCAGCTCCAGCATCGCGTATTCCTTGCCGGTCAGATGGACGCGGGCGCCGTCGACTTCGACAGTCTTGGCGTCTAGGTTCACCGCCAGCTTGCCGGTCTTGATCACCGACTGCGAATGACCCTTCGAGCGGCGGACGACGGCGTGGATGCGCGCGGTCAGCTCTTCGCGATGGAACGGCTTGGTGACGTAATCGTCGGCGCCGAAGCCGAAGCTCCTGACCTTCGAATCCATCTCCGAAATACCCGACAGGATCAGCACCGGCGTCTGGACACGGGCAACGCGCAGCTTCTTGAGCACGTCGTAACCATGCATGTCCGGCAAGTTCAGATCGAGCAGGATGATGTCGTAATCATAGAGCTTGCCGAGGTCCAAGCCCTCTTCGCCCAAGTCGGTTGTATAGACGTTGAAGCCCTCGGTCGTGAGCATCAGCTCGATCGCCTTGGCGGTCGTCGGCTCGTCCTCGATCAGCAGCACGCGCATGCGGCAATTCCCCCGTTTACGAGCCCCGCCGTCCCCGATGACGA
>JBDSED010000060.1:0-14939 GCA_039920225.1 Sphingomonas sp. | reverse complement strand
CGGTCAGGCGATTACCGGTAACGACGATGTCCGTGCCGCTTCCCGCTGATGCCGCCGGCGCCGCCCCCAGCGTTACGTCGAGCGAGGCGCTCTGGCCGATCGCGGCGTCGACGTCCTGGTTGAACGTGGTGCCGTCTGGGCCGGTCACCGTGATATGATAAGGACCAGGACGCAGACCATTAATCTGGTAAAAGCCGTTGGCGTCGGTGGTCGCGCGAAAGGTCTGGTTGGTCCCGGTGTTGACCGCGACGACAGAGGCGCCCGATACGGCCGCCCCGCTCGCGTCGCTGACGCTGCCGCTGACCGACGAAATGGTGGTTTGCGCAACGGCGGGGGCTGCCGTGATCACCGCGCCGCCGCCGAGAATTGTCGAAGCAAGCGCGAGGCGCAGGCTGGTCTTCATCATCCGGGTCACGATCATATCCTCCTCCTAAGGCGTGGTCGCCGGGCTTCTTTTGAGCCCGCGTAACCGGTTCCACGACTTGCCCCGTAACCGGTTTCATGTGCATTCGCCAAGCGGAAAATCTCGCGCGATTCGATGCGATGAATCGAGTGTGGCAAAGGAGAGACAATGACTGACCGCGTTTCACGCCGCGATTTGCTGAAGGGCGCCTCCGCCGTCGCGTTCGTTTCCGCCGCCCTGCCCGCGTTTGCCAAGGCTGCACCCGCGAGCGATCCGACGATCGAACGGCTGATCCGGACGATGAGCGTCGAGCAAAAGGCCGGGCAGCTGTCGATCTACTCCGACCCGCTGGCGGTGCGGACCGAAGGCCCGGCGGTCAATCCCGGGCTGTCGCAGCAGAGCATCGACGCGCTGAAGGGCCGGATCGCGCGCGGCGAGCTGGTCGGGTTGTTCAACGGCATCGGCACCGCGATCGGCCGCGAGCTGCAGAAGGTCGCGGTCGAGCAAAGCCCGCACAAGATTCCGCTGATCTTCGCCGGCGACGTCATCCACGGGATGAAGACGACCTTCCCTGTCCCGCTAGGCGAGGCGGCGAGCTTCGATCCGAACCTCGCCGAACGGACCGCGCGCGCCGCGGCGGTCGAGGCGTCCGCCAAGGGCATTCATTGGACCTTCGCGCCAATGGTCGACGTCGCGCGCGACCAGCGCTGGGGCCGCGTGGTCGAGGGGTCGGGCGAGGATCCGTGGCTCGGCGTCCAGTTCGCCAAGGCGCGCGTGCGCGGGTTCCAGGGGGCGAGCCTGAAAGACGACACTTCGATGCTCGCTTGCCCCAAGCATTTCGCGGCGTACGGCGCGGTGCAGGGCGGGATGGAGTACAACACTGCCGACATTCCCGACACGACCTTGCGCGAAATCCATCTGCCCGGTTTCAAGGCGGCGTTCGACGCGGGAGCGCTCAGTACGATGTCGAGCTTCAACGACATTGCCGGCGTGCCATCGACCGGCAGCCATTATCTCCTCACCGATATCCTGCGCGGCGAGTGGGGGTTCAAGGGCTTGGTCGTCAGCGATTACACGTCGGAGGAAGAACTGATCCTCCACGGTTACGCCACCGACGGGTCCGATGCGGTAGTTAAGTCGATTACCGCCGGATGCGACATCTCGATGCAGTCGGGGCTCTATTGGAAGCATCTCCCCGACCTTGTGAAGTCGGGCCGGGTCCCGCTGGCGGTGGTCGATACTGCCGTGCGCCGCGTATTGTCGGTCAAGAAAGCGCTCGGACTGTTCGACAATCCCTATCGCTCGCTCGATCCGGCGCGCGAGGCGCGTGATGTGCGCCGTCCCGACGCGATCGCCCTGGCGCGCGAGGCGGGACGCAAGTCCGTCGTGCTGCTCAAGAACGACGGCGGGCTGCTGCCGCTCGCCAAGAAAGGCAAGATCGCGCTGATCGGCCCGGCGGTGAGCCAGAAGGGCGACTATCCCGGCCCGTGGGCGAGTTTCCCCGACATCGATAGCTGCGTGACCGTCGAAGAAGGCTTCCGCGCCGCGCTCGGCGACAAGGCCAAGTTGAGCGTCACGCGCGGGTCTGATTACGAAGCGCCGATCGACGGCGAGATCGACAAGGCGGTGCGCCTCGCGAAGGACGCCGACATCGTCGTGCTGTTGCTCGGCGAAAGCGCGAGCATGTCGGGCGAGGCGCAGGCGCGCACCGATATCGGCATGCCCGCCCCCCAGATGGCGCTCGCCGAGGCGGTGGCCGCGACCGGCAAGCCGATCGTCGTGCTGCTTCGCCACGGCCGTGCGCTCGCGCTGACCGGCGCGGTCAAGGCGGCGCCCGCGATCATGGCAACCTGGTTCCTGGGATCGGAAACCGGCCACAGCATCGCCGACCTCGTGTTCGGCGATTACGCGCCGCAAGGGCGCTTGCCGGTCAGCTTCCCCCAAGCGTCTGGGCAAGAGCCGTTCTATTACAACCACCGCCGCACGGGCCGGCCGCAAACGACCAACGACAAGGCGTATAAGGCGCGCTACCGCGAGGTGACCGACGAACCGCTCTATCCGTTCGGGCACGGGCTGACCTATTCGAGCATCGCCTATTCGCCGACCGGCGTCAGCGGCGCGACGATGCCCTGGGGCGGATCGATCACCGTCACCGCGACCGTCACCAACACCGGCACACGCCGCTGCCACGAGGTCGCGCAGCTCTACATCAACGACAAGGTCGCCAGTCTGACCCAACCGGTGCGCGCGCTGCAGGGGATCAGGCATCTCGACCTCGATCCCGGCCAGGCGGCCACCGTCAGCTTCACGCTGACGCGCGCCGACGTCGGCTTCGTCCATCCCGACCGCAAGAGCTATGCCGAGGCCGGCGCGTTCGATGTGTGGATCGCGCCGTCGGCGACGGGCGGGATGCCGGCTGGCTTTGTCCTCGCCGCCGGGACATGATCGGCCGGTGATTCCGAGTCAGCACCTTCACGGTCACCTGATCGGCCAACCGGGTTCGCGCGAAAGGCTCAATACGCCCGCGCTGATCGTCGATCTCGACGCGCTCGAGGCGAATATCGCCGCGATGGCGGCGTTCGGGCGCGCATCCGGCATGGCGCTGCGGCCGCACGCCAAGACGCACAAGAGTGCCGACATCGCGCGGCTGCAGATCGCGGCCGGCGCGGCGGGCGTGTGTTGCGCCAAGCTTGGTGAGGCGGAAGCGCTGGCCGCCGAGGGGATCGGGTCGATCTTGCTGACGTCGCCGGTGGTCATCGCCCCCGCGATCAAACGCCTGGTCGCGCTCGCCGAGCGTATCCCCGACCTCGCGCTCGTCGCTGATCATCCGCAGGCCGTCGCCGCGATCGCAGACGCCAATATCGGCCGGCCGATCCGCGTGCTGGTCGATATCGACCCCGGCATCCACCGCACCGGCGTCGCATCGGCGCGCGACGCCGTCGTGCTGGCGCGGCAGATCGCGGACGCGCCGCACCTCGCTTATGGCGGCGTTCAATTCTATTGTGGATCGCAACAGCATATCCCCGACTTCGCTGATCGTCGCGCCGCGATCGCCGAGCTGACCGACTATCTGCAAACCGTGATCGCTACCTTGACCGAAGCCGGACTCCCACCTGCGGTCGTCACGGGCGGCGGCACCGGTACACACCGGATCGACGCCGAATTGAGCGTGCTGACCGAGCTTCAGGTCGGCTCGTACGTCTTCATGGACCGCGAATATTGCGACTGCGATCTCGGCACGTCGTTCGCCACCGCGCTAACGGTCGATACGAGCGTGATCAGCGCCAACACGCCAGGGATGGCGACGCTCGACGCCGGGCTAAAGGCGTTCGCGACCGAGGCGGGTGCGCCGGTCATCCTGGCTGGCGCGCCGGAGGGCAGCACGTATCGGTTCATGGGCGACGAGCAGGGCGCCGTGATCGTCCCCGATGGCGCAGCGGCCCCAACTCTAGGCGAGCGCATCACCGCGATGACCCCGCACTGCGACCCCACGGTCAACCTCTACGACGCCTATCACGTCGTCCGCGGGGATACGCTGGTTGCGATCTGGCCGGTGACCGCCCGCGGGCGCTCCGCCTGACCGGCAGCGCTCTGTTTGTCGGAAAGTGGTGCCGGAAGAGCAACCGCATCTGACCCGTAACACTTTGATATACAGCGGATCTAGGTCTAAAACCTGTGGCTTGCCCCCATGCTTGCCCCAGGACTTTTTCGTTGTAGCGGTTCGGGTGCCAAATTTAATTTCTCGCGATCGGCCGCGTTGCGCCCAAGCTCGGCCATTCGTTTCGGCGTCGTTGTGACCGGTAAGCTGACATCGCTGAGATCAAAAAATCACCCCGGATTGATTGAGTCCGCAGCATGCAAACACGCGGCCTCTAGCGCGAGCACATCTTCGACCTCCCGGAGCCGATCTTTCCCGAAATAAAGCTGGTCGCCGACGAAAAAGCTCGGCGCACCGAACGCTCCGCGTTCGAACGCGACCTGCGTATTTGCCATCAGCCTGTCTTTCACATCCTTGTCCTGGGCGCGCGCCAGAAGGCGATCCACGGGTAGCCCTGCTTGAGTGAGCGATGCGGCCAAGACCGAGGGGTCACCAAGCTTACGAGGCTCCTCCCACATGAAGTGGAACACGGCTGCGGTGTAGGCCTCGAAGACGCCTTCTGCGTGCGCCGCCACGGCACCACGCATAAGTGCAAGCGTGTTGACGGGGAAGTGCGGGTTCCATCGAAATTCATGGAGATTGTGTCGGCCGATAAATCGCTCGGCCTCCACACGCTCATAAGCGAGCTTACTCGGGATGTTCGCAAAGGCGCTCGCCGGCGACTGATTTCCAGTGAGTTTGAAGAGCCCGCCGAGCAGGATCGGGAAATACTGGATGCGAACGCCGGTGCGCATTTCAATCCCCGGAATGAGCCGGTGTGCGAGATAGGCATTAGGGCTTCCGAAATCGAACAGGAACAACACGTCTGGCACCGCGGTAATCACCATGTCTCGCCGAACGGGCGCAGGTCGAGTTCGTGGGTCCAGGCATCGCGCGTCTGACCGTGCAGGTGCCAATAGGTTTCAGCGATCGATGCAAGTTCCATCAATGTGTCAGGCGGAAGCGCATCAGCCACCTCGCGACCTGCCCGTTCGGCGATCCGCTCACGCACCCAAGCTGTGTCCACACCAGCATCGATCACCAGGTGGGCTACATGAATATTTTGCGGGTGGAGTTCACGTGCCATCGACTGCGCGACCGAGCGAAGCCCCGCCTTGGCTGCCCCAAACGCGGCGTACCCTTTACCACCCCGCAACGACGCGGTGGCGCCGGTGAAGAAGATGGACCCGCGACCGTGCGGCAGCATCCGGCGAGCCGCCTCCCGCCCCGTCAGGAAACCTGCGTAGCATGCCATTTCCCACACCTTACGGAAAACACGTTCGGTCGTGTCCAGCACCGGAAACTGCACGTTCGCGCCGACATTAAACACGCACACCTCTAGCGGTGCATCGTCGTTCGTCGCATCGAGGAAAGCTGAGATCGAAGTTTCGTCACGCGCATCGAGCGCATGTCCGCGAAAGCTGCCGCCGGCAGCGACAATCTCCCCCTCCAAAGTCGCCAGCTTATCAGCGTTACGCCGCCCGCCATGAACCCGATAACCGCCAGCGGCGAAGCGTCTTGCGATTGCGCCTCCGATGAAGTCCCCAGCACCAACTATCGCGACGCTCGCGTTGCGCTTCTGCTCCAAATCGCCCTCCGTTCACTTATAAGACTAGCTAGGTCTTGAAAGTGAACGGTGTCAATGGCAGTCGTGAGATATGCGTTGGGATGATCTTGCTGCGGAGGATTGCTCGTTAGCTCGCGCTCTCGCGGTCGTCGGCGATCGCTGGACGTTGCTCATTCTTCGCGAAGCGTTTTTGAAAGTGCGGCGGTTCGAGGAATTTCAGAGCCGGCTTGGAATTGCCCGTCGCGTCCTGACCGAACGCCTCGCCGGTTTGGTAACGGACGGCGTGCTCGATCGGGTTACCTATCAGGAACGGCCGAAGCGCGATGAGTATCGGCTGACCCAGAAGGGACTCGACCTTTATCCGGTGATCCTGTCGCTGGTTCATTGGGGAGACGCGCACTACGCCGACCACCGGGGACCACCCGTACTACACCAGCACGTCGAGTGCGGGCATGATTTCAAATCGGTGTTGACGTGCTCGGTCTGTGCAACTCCTGTCGTCGCCAAAAACGTGGTGGCTCGTGCGCGCAAGAGTATTTGATCGGTCCCCTTGGCGATTATCGGCAAGGTTGCAAGCTTGAGTTTCAGCGTAACGGCGCTTCAAACCCCGCGGACCCACCGACGGCTTCGCGCCCAATATCGGTCGTTTGACGGGCAAAACTTGGCGCTCGGAAGCAGACATCCGCGCCGCCGATCCTACGGGTGACAGAGCCCTGAGGAAATCACGTCGGCGAACGTCAGTGTAAAGCTGGCGCCGCCTTCCTCCCCGCTGGCGGCAGAGACAGTAACGTTCATAGCGTCCGCGAAGCCCTTGACGATGGCCAAACCCAAGCCGCTACCGCCTGAACGATCGCTGCCTTCACCCCTGGCAAAAACCTCGAACAAGTTTTTCTCGGTTTTAGGCAGGCCTGGGCCATCGTCACGGATGCTCAATGTCACCACCCCGCCGGCATTCGCGCCGATGATAGCGATCCGGCCGCCCTCCCCGCCATATTGTGCGGCGTTGTTCAGCAGGTTGATCAACACGTGATGCAGCAGCGTCGGATCCGCTCGCACTAGCGGCAGATTCGGAGGCACCTGCAGGTCGATATGCCGCCCGTGCAGCAAATCGCGAACCGCGTGTATTGCACCGCCGGCGGCATCTACCAGGTCGACCGGCTCGATGTTCAGATCGATCGCGCCGGTGTCCAGCCGCACCATGTCGATCAGATTGTCGAGAAAGCCGCGAAGCCGCTTCATCTCAACGCGCGCGACGGGAATTGCCGCGGCCTCCGGATATTCAGTGGCGAGACCGTCGATAGCGCTGGAGGCGGCCGCCAACGGCGTGCGCAGATCGTGGCCGATCGAGGAGAGCAACGCGGCTCGAAGGCGATCGCGCTCCTTGAGCACCGACAATTCGCGCATCTCGTCATCGAGCTGAAGCCGTTCGTGCGCTAACGACGCTTGGCCGACCAACGTCGAGAGGAGAACCGCTCGATCGGCCGGTACCGGGTCGCTGCCGTTGCTTTTCGCCATGCCGAGCACCGCCAGCACGCCGAGCGAGGTCTTGAGCGGGTGGAACTGCCAGTCCGATCCGTTGAGTGTTGCGGTGCCGTAGCCTGTCGTCTCCGCGCGCCGAAACGCCCATTCGGCGGCTGCAAGGTCGATTGGGCCCAGGCTGGCGCCGGGCGGCACGGACGCCACGATCGCCGGCTGGCCGTTATGTTCCGCCAGGACCAGCGCGTTGACATCCAGCAGGCCCGCTATCTCCGCACAGATCGTCTCAGCCGTACTGAGCGAATCGGATTCGCGGGTTAGCGCCTGCGCGAAGGCCGCCAGCGCGGCATTCTCGCGCGCGCCGCGTACGCCGACCGCTGCGCGCGACCGCATATTGCCGGTCAATCGGCTGATCAGCGTCGCCACGCCCAGCAAGATAGCGAACGTCAGAACACTTTGCGGATCGGCGATGGTGAAGGTGTAGAGCGGCGGCAGGAAGAAGAAATTGAACGCCAGCGCCGCCAGGATACCGGCCGTCAGCCCGGGGCGGAGGCCGAACCGGCTGGCGGACACGATCACCGGCAGCAGGTAGATCAGGTCAATCGCGCCGACTCCGATCAGCGGCTGGATGAAATGCGCTAGACCTGTTGTAAAGGCGACCATCATCGTCGCGTAGACATAGGGCAATAACGGATCGTCGAAGCTCGGTCGGCGCGATGGCGGTGCCTCATCGGTCGCAGGGATCACGTGCACGGCAAGGCCTGTGGATTCGCGCAGCAGCTTGTCGACCACCGACCCATGGCGCAGTTCGAACCACCAACTGCGGCGCGACTTGCCGATGACCAATTGCGTCGCGCGCATCGCGATGACCTGGGCGTGAAGTCCGGCGATTACGCTTTCCGCTGGCACTGTGACGATCGTAGCGCCCAGGCTGGCGGCGAGACGCAGCGTCACGGCGACGCGCGCCGTTTGATCGGCGTCGAATCCGTCCACGCGTGACGTTTCGATAAAGGCCGCGGTCCACGGCGCGTGCAACGCATCGGCGAGGCGCTTCGTGGTGCGCACCAGTGCCTCGCCGCCGGGCAGCTCGCTGATCGCGACGAGTACGCGCTCGCCCGCCGCGAAGGTGCCCGTGGCTGCGCTCGCATCGAGATGCTCCAGCATCTTGCGGTCGACATTCTCGGCGGCGCGGCGCAGCGCCATTTCGCGCAGCGCGGACAGGTTTGCCTTCGAAAAGAAGTGCCCGAGCGCGCGGGTCGCTTCGGCGGGAATATAGACCTTGCCGTCCTCCAGCCGCTCGATTAGCTCGTCAGGCGGGATATCGACCACCTCGACCTCGGCATCTTCCAGCACATGGTCGGGCACCGTTTCGCGCACGCGGACATGGGTGAAGCTCGCGACCAGGTCGTTGAGGCTTTCGACATGCTGGATGTTGACGGTCGAATAGACGTCAATCCCGGCATCGAGCAGCTCGACGATATCTTGCCAGCGTTTGGGATGACGGCTGCCCTCGACATTGCTGTGCGCGAGTTCATCGACCAGCGCGAGTTGCGGGCGGCGCGCAAGGACCGCGTCGAGGTCCATTTCGGTCAATACTTGGCCGCGGTAGTCGATCACCCGGCGTGGGATCAACTCGAGCGGGGCGACTAATGACTCCGTCTCGGACCGGCCATGCGTTTCCTCGATTGCGAGCACGACATCGGTGCCGCCCCTTGCCCGAGCCGCGCCTTCGCTTAGCATCTCGAAGGTCTTGCCGACGCCGGGTGCCGCGCCGAGGAAGATCTTGAGCTTCCCGCGCGCCTCGCGCTTCGCTGCTTTCAGCAGCGCATCGGGCGATGGGCGGGGTAGATCGGTCATGGCGGGAATGTGGCATGGCGCTGGGCCAAGCGCCACGTTTCTGGGCCGATCTTTATGCGGTCTTTATGCGAACCGGCCACATTCGACCGCGCAACTTAATGCGGTGAGCGCCTAGATGCCTTGCCGACCCGGCCGACCCTCGCTGGGCGTGGAGGCATTCCATGACCGATATGTTGTGGCTCGGCGCGCTCGCGGGGCTGTTCGCGCTGACGCTCGCTTACTGTCGCCTGTGCGACGAGGCGTAGGCGATGACCCTGCACCTGACGCTTGCCGCGATCACCCTCGTCGCCTTGCTCCTTTATCTCGTGGCCGTGCTTCTGCGGCCCGAGCGCTTCTGACCGGAACCGCGCCATGACCATTCAGGGCTGGGGCCTGATCGCCCTTTTCATCGTCATTCTGTGGCTGCTCGCCAAGCCGATGGGGATGTGGCTGTTCGCGCTCTATGAGGGCCGTCGTACGCCGCTCCATCGCGTGCTGGGGCCGGTCGAGACCGGCTTCTACAAACTCGCCGGGATCGATCCCAACGCTGAACAGGGCTGGCGCCGCTATGCCGTGCACATGCTGGTGTTCAACCTGGCGCTGCTGGTGCTGACCTATTTCGTGCTGCGCTTCCAAAACGTGCTGCCGCTCAATCCACGCGGCTATGCCGGGCTCACCCCGGATGGCGCGTGGAACACCGCGATCAGCTTCACCACCAACACCAATTGGCAATGGTATTCGGGCGAGGTCGCGCTTTCGAATTTCGGCCAGATGTTCGGCCTCACGATCCACAACTTCCTCAGCGCCGCAACCGGCATCGCACTGGCCTTCGCACTGTTCCGCGGCTTCGCGCGGCGGGAGGCAATGGGCGTCGGCAATTTTTGGGCCGATATGACGCGCGTCACGCTCTATCTGCTGCTGCCGATTTCCGTCGTCTATGCGGTGTATTTGATCGCCAGCGGCGTGCCGCAGACCCTCGCCCAGTCGGTCGATGTGACCACGCTGGAGGGGCTCAAGCAGACCATAGCGCTCGGCCCTGTCGCATCGCAGGAGGCGATCAAGATGCTCGGCACCAATGGTGGCGGCTTCTTCAACGCCAACTCGGCGCATCCGTTCGAAAATCCTTCAGCACTGACCAATCTGGTCCAGATGCTCTCGATCTTCGTGATCGGCTTCGGGCTGACCTGGTGCTTCGGCAAAGCGGTGGGCAACACGAAACAGGGCTGGGCGATCCTCGGCGCGATGACGATCCTGTTCCTTGCGGGCACCACCATCGCCTATTGGCAAGAAGCCGCGGGCAACCCCGTGCTCCACCATCTTGGCGTCGCCGGCGCGAATATGGAGGGCAAGGAAGTCCGCTTCGGTGCCGCCGCGTCCGCCCTGTTCGCGGTGGTCACCACCGATGCGTCGTGCGGCGCGGTCAACGCGATGCACGACAGTTTCACAGCCCTTGGCGGGATGATCCCGCTGATCAATATCCAACTCGGCGAGGTTGTTGTCGGCGGGGTCGGCGCGGGAATCTACGGCTTCCTGTTGTTCGCGATCCTCGCGGTGTTCGTCGCCGGGCTAATGGTCGGTCGCACTCCCGAATATGTCGGCAAGAAGATCGAAGGGCGCGAGGTCAAGTTTGCGGTGCTGGCAATCGCGGTGCTGCCATTGATGATCCTAGGCGAGACGGCGATCGCGGCGGTGCTCCCGGACGGGCTGGCCGGTCCGCTCAACAAGGGACCGCATGGCTTTTCGGAGATCCTCTACGGCTTCTCCAGCGCGGTGGGGAATAATGGCTCCGCGTTTGCGGGGCTGACCGCCGGTACGCCGTTTTACAACGCGCTGCTCGGCGTCGCGATGTGGATCGGGCGGTTCTTCGTGATCGTACCGATGCTCGCCATCGCCGGCAGTCTGGCGGCCAAGAAATATACGCCCCCGTCGTCGGGCTCGTTCCCGACCACTGGACCCTTGTGGGTCGGGCTGCTGGTCGGAATCATCCTGATCCTCGGCGGCCTGACCTTCCTGCCCAGCCTCGCGCTCGGTCCCATCGCCGATCATCTCGCGATGATCAGCGGCCAGCTTTCGTAAGGACGACACCCATGTCCGCTCCGACCTCCATCTTCACCGCCGGGCTGATGGGCCCGGCGATCGGCGACAGCTTCAAGAAGCTCGATCCGCGAGCACTCATCAAGAACCCGGTGATGTTCGTCACCGCGACTGTCGCGACCTTGCTCACTGTCCTGCTGATCCTCGGCGGCGAGCCTTTGAGCGGTGGGTTTCAGATCCAGCTGATCGTCTGGCTGTGGCTGACCGTCCTGTTCGGCACCTTCGCCGAGGCGCTGGCGGAGGGGCGTGGCCGCGCGCAGGCGGCGTCGCTGCGCGCGACCAAGGCCGATTTGCAGGCCAAGCGCATGATCGGGGTCGGCGATGCCTGGGGCATGGTCGGCGCGACGCGGCTCGAAAAGGGCGACGTCGTGCTCGTCGAGACCGGTGACCTGATCCCCGCCGACGGCGAGGTCATCTGGGGTGTCGCGTCCGTCAACGAAGCCGCGATCACCGGTGAGAGCGCGCCCGTCACCCGCGAAGCCGGCGGCGATCGTTCCGCTGTCACCGCGGGCACACGCGTGATCTCCGACAGCATCAAAGTACGCGTGACGCAGGAGCCCGGCCAAGGCTTTCTCGACCGCATGATCGCGCTTGTCGAGGGCGCTGAGCGGCAGAAGACGCCCAACGAGATCGCACTAACGATCCTGCTCGTCGGGCTGACGATTATCTTCCTGATCGCGGTCGGCACGATCCCCGCCTTCGCGCATTATGCCGGTGGCGGGGTGCCGGTGGCGATCTTGGCGGCGTTGTTGATCACGTTGATCCCCACGACCATCGCTGCCCTCCTGTCGGCGATCGGTATTGCCGGAATGGACCGGCTGGTCCGCTTCAACGTGCTCGCCAAATCGGGCCGCGCGGTGGAAGCAGCGGGCGATATCGACGTGCTGTTGCTCGACAAGACCGGCACGATCACGATCGGCGACCGCCAGGCCAGCCAATTCTATCCGGTCGGCGGCGTGACGGTGGATGCGCTCGCCAGCGCCGCCCTGCTTTCCAGCCTCGCCGACGAAACGCCCGAGGGTCGCTCGATCGTCGTGCTGGCGCGCGAGAAATACGGCCAGACGCTCGCCGCGCTGCCCGAAGGTGCGGAGATCATCCCGTTCACCGCGCAAACGCGCTTTTCGGGAGTAAAGGTCGGCGACAGCGTCATTCGCAAGGGCGCGGTCGATTCGATCCTGCGCGCTGGTGAGGGTTTGGGTGCGACCCCGGCCGCCGCCGAACTGCGCAAGATCACCGAGGAAATCGCGCGCGGCGGGATGACCCCGCTGGCGGTCTCGCGCGACGGCAAATTGCTCGGCGCGATTGCGCTGAAGGATGTGGTCAAAGCCGGCATCCGCGAACGCTTCGGCGAGTTGCGCGCGATGGGTATCCGCACGGTGATGATCACCGGCGACAACCCGCTGACCGCCGCCGCGATCGCGGCCGAGGCCGGCGTGGACGACTTTCTTGCCGAGGCGACGCCCGAGGACAAGCTCGCGCTGATCCGCAAGGAGCAACAGGGCGGGCGGCTGGTGGCGATGTGCGGCGATGGCACTAACGACGCGCCCGCGCTTGCCCAGGCCGATGTCGGCGTCGCGATGAACACCGGCACGCAGGCCGCCCGCGAGGCGGGCAACATGGTCGATCTCGACAGCGACCCGACCAAGCTGATCGAGATCGTTGGGCTGGGCAAGCAATTGTTGATGACGCGCGGTGCGCTGACCACCTTCTCGGTCGCCAACGACGTCGCGAAATATTTTGCGATTATACCGGCGATGTTCGTCGTGCTGTATCCGGGGCTGGGCGTACTAAACGTAATGGGCCTCGGCACCCCGCAATCGGCGATCCTGTCGGCGATCATCTTTAATGCGCTCGTCATCCCGTGCCTCGTACCGCTTGCGCTCAAGGGCGTGACGTATCGACCGATGTCCGCCGGCCCGCTGCTCGCGCGCAATCTCGCCATTTACGGGCTGGGCGGCCTGATCGCGCCTTTCGCGGGCATCAAACTGATCGACCTCGCCGTCACCGCTCTCCACCTCGCCTGAGGACTATCCCCATGCTCACCGACCTCAAGACTTCGCTCCGCCCCGCGCTCACGCTGACGCTCGCCTTCGCGATCCTGCTTGGGCTGCTCTATCCGCTCGCGCTTACGGGCATTGGACAGGCGATCTTCCCCGCCCAGGCCAATGGCAGCCTGGTCGCACGCGACGACAAGCTGATCGGCTCGGTGCTGATCGGCCAGAATTTCGCCGGCGACGCGTATTTCCACGGCCGCCCGTCGGCGGCGGGCAAGGGCTACGACGCCAGCGCCTCCTCGGGCTCGAACCTCGCGCCGACCTCGCAAGTCCTTGCCGACCGCGTCAAAGCCGACCTCGCGGCGGCGCAAGAGACGTCACCTGGACTTTCCGTCCCCGCCGACATGGTGACAACCTCCGCCTCGGGGCTGGATCCCGATCTCAGCCCCGAGGCGGCTTTGTTCCAGGTGAGCCGCGTGGCCATGGCACGGGGGCTGGAGCAAGCGAGGGTCATGGCGCTGATCAATAGCCAGACGGCCTATCCGCTGCTCGGCTTCATCGGCGAGCGCCGCGTCAACGTGCTCGCACTCAACCTCGCGCTCGACCGGATGACGCCGCGGCCCTAAACGGTCGCGATGCCCAACGTCGCCAAGCTTCTGGTCGTCGAGGACGATGCCCATATCCGCCGCTTGCTGCGCGTCGCGGCGGAACGCGCGGGCTACCGTGTGGGCGAAGCGGCGACTGCGCGCGA
The DNA here is from genome assembly GCA_039920225.1 of Sphingomonas sp. Classification (GTDB taxonomy): domain Bacteria; phylum Pseudomonadota; class Alphaproteobacteria; order Sphingomonadales; family Sphingomonadaceae; genus Sphingomonas. The sequence goes on along the minus strand of JBDSED010000060.1, from coordinate 1,181 downwards.
AGGGCTGTCGCTGCTCGACATCGACAAGCCCGATCTGGTGTTGCTCGATCTCGGCCTGCCCGACCGCGACGGCCTGGAACTGGTCCAGCTGATCAAGGCACGCGGCGCTACCGTTATCGTCGTCTCTGCACGCGAAGACACCGCCGAGAAGGTCGCCGCGCTCGATCTCGGCGCGGACGATTATCTGACCAAGCCGTTCGACACTGAGGAATTGCTCGCGCGCGTCCGCACTGCGCTGAGGCACCGGCTTACTGATCAGGGCGCGGCGGTCGCGATCGTGATCGGCAGCGTATCGATAGACCTAGAACGCCGCCGCGTCCTTCGCGATGGCGCGGAGGTCCGTCTATCGCCCAAGGAATATGGCGTGTTCGCCCAGTTGGCAAAGCACCCTGGAAGGATCGTCGGGCACGCCCAGTTGCTGCGCGACGTGTGGGGACCGGCATACGAGCAACGTCTCGAATACTTACGCGTCGTGATCCGCAACCTTCGCCAGAAGTTGGAAGCCGATCCTTCGCGGCCAAGCCTTATTCAGAATGAACTCGGGGTTGGTTACCGATTGGCCGCACATGCCTGATCATCTGCCGCGAAGTCCGCTTTTCCCAATGAGCGGCTAATTCCGGACAGTCGGCTATCGGCCCAGTTCCCGCCGTTTGCGGCTGCGCCAGGCGAACGTCCGCAATTGGGCCGGTTCCCGACTGTCGGCTTCTGGCGCGGGATCGGCGAAAACTGACGTCCAGCAATCGAGCTTTCGACTGTTAAGCGAGGGGCCGGACGTGGGCTTTTGCCGAATGTCAGGTGCCATTGGCCCCAATAGCGGTCGCGAATAAGTGTCGTTAGCGTAGGACGATTTATCTCATGGTAAGGTGAATGCGGTATTCGGCCCCCATGTCGGGCCTAACTTGTACGGTGGAACAGTCGCCGCGAGCAGAACAGCGAAAGTTCCGCCGCGTCGAACTAGGCGCATCCGTAGGCTTACGTGTTCGAGAGGGAGGAAGAGAGATCGGAACGATCGACAACCTCTCGGTCGGCGGCTGCGCGATCACCGCACCGGGATATTATCCCGTAGGCGCTACTCTCTTTGTCACCATGACCAACTTCCAGCCATTAGCGGCACGTGTGGTCTGGCAACGGGACGGTCAGATCGGTGTCGAGTTCGACATCCCGCTCCATCCGGCCGTCGC
>JBDSED010000059.1:0-5755 GCA_039920225.1 Sphingomonas sp. | reverse complement strand
GAAGCCCATCGAGATGATGACGTCGAGTTCGAATTCGAGGCGATCGCGATAGTCGGCGAAGCGGTCCTCTTTCCCGTTCATGTCGAGCGAAGTCGAGACACGCTGGTCGAGGAGAGGCGTCTCGACTTCGCTCGACGCGAACGGAGGTTGGACGGCCTCAAGCTCGACGATCCTCGCAATCCGCTTCTCCAGCCCCTCGCGCGCCCATGTCCGTAGAGCTTCCTCTTCTGCGCCGGGATCGCCAGCGAGGCTCGGCAGGATCGGCTTGCGCTTCGGCGCCGCGACCGCGCAGCGTTGCGCGATGACGAGCGTGTTGGCGATCGCCTCGGGCAAGTCCGCGAACAGGGTGCGCATGTCCTTGGCGGGCTTCATCCAAGCATCAGGCGAACTGCGCGGGCGATCCTCGCTGGCGATGTAGCTCGACGAGGCGATACACAGCATTGCATCGTGCGCCTCGCCGAAATCCTGCTCCGCAAAACAGCACGGGTTGGTCGCGACGATCGGCAAGTTGCGGATGTACGCCAATTCAAGCAGTTCGGCCTCGGCCTTGCCCTCGACAGGATCGAACCTGCGCGAAATTTCGACGTAGAGCCGGTCGTCGAAGATCGACTGTAGGCGATCGGCATATGCCAAGGCGCGATCGGGCTGATCCTCGGCGAAAAGACGGGCAAGCGCGCCCTCCCCGCCCGCGGTCAGCGCGATCAGGCCATCTGCGTGACCCGCCAGCGTATCGAGATCGACGTGTGGAACGTGCTCGATCGGACGGCCGAGATGCGCTTCGCTGACCAGCTTGCACAGGTTGAGATACCCCGCCTCGTCCTGCGCATAGAGCGCGAGCCAGTCGACCGCGACCGCCGCGCCCTCGGGCAAATCGGGCCGCGCGACGCCGAGCATCGTGCCGATGATCGGCTGCACCCCGGCGTCGATCGCAGCGTCGGAGAATTGCATCGCGGCATAAAGCCCGTTGCGGTCGGTCAGCGCGGCGGCCGGAAACCCGAGTGCGCGCGCTGCCTTGGCGATCGCCTTGGGCTCGATGGCGCCGTCGAGCATCGTGTAGCACGAGAAGATTCTGAGGGGCACGAAGCCGGAATGGGGCATGGCCCGACGTTAGGGATTGCGGCCCGGCATGGAAAGCGGGCGGTCGCGGTTATCCACAATGTTCGGCGCGGGCCGGTAACCGGCCAGCGCGCCGGCAGCGATGATCGCGGGCCAGAAGATAAAGCTGTTCAACGCGGCATCGGCGGTTGCCAGGATAACGATGATCGCCAGCGCGCCGCCTGACCCAGCGACCCCCATCCGGAACAGCGCGAGCACGGGCGCTGCGAGTATGACTGCGATCATCAGCGTCAGACCGACCAGCCCGAATTGACCTACGGTCAGCATAGGGACGCCCCATGGCCGGAAACCGATCGGCGTCCACCAATCCCATCTTCCCCAACCGAGAAGCAGATGCTGGTGCACCAGCGGCATCACCTTTTGGTCTTGCGATACGCGCCAGAGCAGCGAACCGCGCTCGGTGCTGCGAACGATCGCCAAGATGTGCCCGCCGATCGAGGTGTGCCGCGCGATCCGTTCCAACGGGAGCAGGCCGGAGAGATATAGCGCCGCTGCCCCGCCCGCCGCGGCCGCCCCCGCCGCCCACCAACGTGCGCCAATGCGTATTCGGCCGCTCAGCGCGACGCCGCCAACGATCAGCAATGCGATCGCACCGACCGACTGACTGGCGAGGGATGCTGCAACCAGCGCGGTGGCGATCATGCGCCATCTGCGCTCATGCCGCGCCACGGCGATTGCCGCGACGGCGGCGAGCGCAATCCACACGCCATATTGATTGCCGTCCTCGAACATCGCCAGCGGGCGGTAGCCGATATAGCGGTCGATTCCGTCCATGCTAAACGGGTGACGGCCGAAGAGCAGCACGTAGACGGTCGGCCCCCTGACCAGCTCGAGCAATGCCACCGGCAACAACGCGATGCCGCTCCACGCGGTCGCTTTCAGCAACGCCGCCGCACCGTCCTCGCCCGCAAAATAGAGCTTGCCGATCAGCCAGCTCCCACCCCAAGCGGCGAGCAGATATCCCGACGGCACCAGCCCCGAGGCGGGATCGCCTAGCATGACGGCGCGAAGTGACGGCCAACCACACCAAGCCAACAGGGCGACATCGAGCGGTCGTAACCGCAGCGCGGGCCAGCGCCGGAAGTCGAGGATCAGGCTCGCGACGCACGTTGCCAACGCCACCACCGCCGCCTTGCTGACCAGCATGTTGGCGGGCAGCACCAGCCCCATGATCTCGATCGGCGTGACGGTGGCCGATTGGACGAAGGGGGGATAGGCCCCAACCGGCAGGATCAGCCAGCCGCCGAAATACGTCCACGCCGCCGCTTGGCGCGCCGGGCGCAACGCGAATATCGCCAGCGCCGCGACGGCAAACGCGCCGTAAACCAAGGCTATACCGTGCGTGTCGATCGCCCTATCCCCCGAGCGTTGTTTTTGGAGCAGTCATGAACGCCACGCAACTCGCCGGGACGATCGCTTGTGCCATCGCGGCACTCGCCTGCGCGTCACGGCGTGATGCCCGGTGGAATGTGCCGGCCGCCGCCTTCGCGCTGATGGTCGTCGATCTGCAGATACAGGGCCGCTACGCCGTGCGGACGGCCGTGGAGAACTTTCTGTTCGCGCACGGTCTTGCCGCCGCGGACAAGAGACCGTTTCAGGCCATCGTGCTCATCATCGCCGCCATCGTCCTGCTGCTGATCATCCGACGCTTCGCGCGCGGCAGTGGCGGGTTACGCGAAGCGCGGTTGGGCGCCATCCTGATCGCGGCATTGTGGGCGCTAGAGGCGATTTCGCTGCATCAGACCGATCGCATCATGTGGCTGCAGGCCGGTCCGATCCTGCTTGGCGGATGGTTGTGGATCGCCGCAAGCGCGCTCGCGGTTGGCGGCGCGCTGTTCGGCTCGCGCCGGCGCTGATTAGAGCAGCTTTTCGATATCCGCCGCGATGTCCTCGGGCTTGGTCGTCGGACCGTACCGCTCGACCACCTTGCCATCCTTCCCCACCAGGAACTTGGTGAAGTTCCACTTGATGCCCTCGGTCCCCAGGAACCCCGGCGCCTGCTTCTTGAGTTCTGCGTAGAGCGGGTCTGCACCCGATCCGTTGACGTCGACCTTGGCGAAGACCGGGAACGTCACGTCGTAGGTCAGCGAGCAGAAGGTCGCGATCTCCTCGGCATTGCCGGGTTCCTGCGCGCCGAACTGGTTGCAGGGAAACCCCAGCACCTCGAACCCGCGATCGGCATATTTGCGGTGGAGTTCCTCCAGCCCCTCATATTGCGGCGTGAACCCGCATTTCGAGGCGACATTGACCACCAGCAGCACCTTGCCGGCAAACTCGGACAAATCGACGTCGGCGCCATTCGCCGCCTTGACGTGGAAATCGGTGATCGCGGTCATGCGCCCCTCCTCTAGCCCAGATGCCCTTCGTGCAGCCGCATCACGCGGTCCATCTTCGCCGCGATGCGCTCATTGTGGGTTGCGATCAAGGCAGCCGATCCTTCCTGCCGCACCAGCCGCAGCAGTTCGGCGAGCACCACGTCGGCGGTAGCCTCGTCGAGGTTCCCGGTAGGCTCGTCGGCGAGAATGAGCGCGGGGCAATTGGCGAGCGCGCGAGCGACCGCGACGCGCTGCTGCTCGCCGCCCGACAACTGGCTGGGCTTGTGGGTTAGGCGGTGGCCCAGACCCAGCGTCGTCAGCAGTTCCTCGGCTCGCGCGTCGGCATCGGCACGCTGCGCGCCATGGACGAGTTGCGGCAGGACGACGTTCTCGATCGCGTTGAAATCGGGCAGCAGGTGGTGGAACTGATAGACGAAGCCAAGCTTGTCGCGCCGGGTCGTTGTTCGGGCCGCGGCGTCCTGCTGCGCCACCTCGACGCCGGCGATGCGGATCGACCCGCCGAACCCGCCCTCGAGCAGGCCGACTGCCTGGAGCAGGGTCGACTTGCCCGACCCTGACGGCCCGAGCAGCGCGACGATCTCCCCCGGCCCGATCGACAGGTCGATGCCGCGCAGAACCTCGATCGTGTCGCCGCCCTGGACGAACGACTTGGTCAGGCCCTGGGTGGAGAGAACAGGGTTATTCATACCGCAATACCTGGACCGGATCGGTGCTCGCGGCCTTGAAAGCGGGGTAGAGTGTCGCGAGGAACGTCAAGAGCAACGCAATCAGCACCACGGCGGTAATCTCCACCGGGTTTGGCTTGGACGGGAGCTCGGTCAGGAAGCGGATCGAGGGGTCCCATAAGTTCTGACCCGACAGGCGCTGGACGACATCGACGATCGGCTGGCGGAAATGGAGCAGCACGAACCCCAGGATCAGCCCCAGCACCGTCCCCAGCGCGCCGATCGTCGTGCCCACCGTCATGAAGATCCGCACCATCGCCCCGCGCGTCGCGCCCATCGTGCGCAGGATCGCGATGTCGCGAGTTTTGGCACGCACCAGCATGATCAGCGACGAGGCGATGTTGAACGCCGCGACCAGGATGATGATGCACAGGATCACGAACATCGCGACCTGTTCGACCGCCAGTGCCTCGAACAGCTCCGAATTCATCTGGCGCCAGTCGTTGATCACGGCACGCCCCTGAACCTTCGCCGCGAGCGGGCGCAGGATGTCACCCACCTTGTCGGGATTTTCGGTTTTGACCTCGATCATCCCGACCGTGTCGCTGGGCAGCAGCAGCAGCGTCTGCGCATCCTCCATCGGCATCAGCACATAGGACTTGTCGTAATCGTAGACCCCGACCTCGAAGATCGCGCCGACGGTATACGATACCATTCGCGGCACCGTGCCGAACGGTGTCGATTGGCCAGCCGGGTTCCAGATCGTGATCTGGTCGCCGATCTGCGCACCCAGCGACTCGGCGAGGCGCGATCCAATCGCGACGCGGTTGCTGCCGGTCGTGATGTTGGCGAGCTTCCCCACCACTACGTTGTTCTTGATCGCGGGGTTGTTGCGCAAGTCGCCTACTTCGAGGCCCCGCAACAGGATAAATTCGACCCGGCCGTTGAAGGTCGTCATCAGCGGTTGTTCGATCAGCGGGGTAGCGCCGGTCACACCCGGCGTGGCCTTCGCGTCCGCCAGCACGCCGCGCCAATCCCGCAGCTGGCCATTATAGCCCTGAACCACGGCGTGGCCGTTGAGCCCCACGATCTTGTCGAACAGTTCGGCGCGGAACCCGTTCATCACGCTCATGACGATGACGAGTGCGGCAACGCCGAGCATGACCGCGAACAGGCTGAACGCCGCGACCAGGGCGATGAACCGCTCGCCCTTGCCCGGAAGCAAATAGCGCCGTGCGATCATGCGTTCGTAGCGCGACAGGAGTATCAAATTGGCCTCACTAGTCCGTCATCGGACGGGGCAGCTCTAGGGTCAGGGCAAGTGGCTGGCAACCAAGGCGATCCTGTGGCGGATTCGACACAGGGTTGCCGCAATCGCCCGCGAGTCGCCTGTTTTGCGGTGACAAAACCGCCATCGCCGCCTAGCAAACCAACTCACGAAACGCAGGTCACAGGCCGTGGTTCGGGGATTGCTTTCAGCTCCGCTCATTAAGAGCGTGCGGGCGGAAGCTTCAAGGGGGCTGACGAGCAATCGTCACGCAGGCGACCGGGTCGGAAACGACTCGGTCGTTTGCGTTTGGGCGGAGCGGATTAGCCACGCTAATCCGCGGTGCGCGAAAGCGCATCGTCCAAACCGGA
>JBDSED010000058.1:0-22494 GCA_039920225.1 Sphingomonas sp. | reverse complement strand
GGCCGCGGGCGCACGGTCCGTCGACCCCCCGCAAGGGCGGGATTCCGTCGACTTCCTTAGCGGCTTGACCACTTACGCGCTTAGACGAGTAACGCTGGGTCGTTGACCTCTCCCAACAGATCGCCTTACCCATCGGGTGTGAACGCGCCCGTCTCCGAGCCCACCGTCGATAGCGCCATCGAGTCCGCTATTCTCGCGCCCCGCGAGAAACTACGCATAGGCGTCACCGGACATCGGCTGGATCGCCTGGGGGCTGACAAAGTTGCGGCGGTTACCGACGCGCTCGATGAATTGTTCCGCCATTTCGAGCAGAACGCGGGCCCTTCCAGTCCTCGCGACCTTCGCCTGGTCACCGGGCTCGCCGAGGGCGCCGATTGCATCGCCGCCGACCGCGCCGTGGCGCGCGGCTGGACGCTCGACGTCGTGCTTCCGTTCCTTAGAGAGGATTTCGCGGAGGATTTTACCGAAGGGCCGTTGCGCGACCAGTTCCTGGCCAGGCTGGAGAGCGCTGCCGCGGCGTTCGAGTTGCCGGGCGATCGCAACGCTGCGGGCGGCCAGGGCGTGGCCTATGAGCGCGCCGGGCGCGTGGTGCTGGCGCAGTGCGACATCCTCGTGGCAGTGTGGGACGGCGGCCCGATCCGCGGGCGCGGCGGCGCGCCCCAGATCGTCGCCGAGGCCGTGCTGCTGGGTATCCCCGTGATCCACATCGACCCGGCCGACGCTAAGTCACCCAAATTGCTGTGGGACGGACTGGAGGAGCTCGATCTCGGCCAGCAGACCGTGGAGACTGTGGCGCGCGGCGATTTGGGCGGCTTACCAGGGCTGATCCGCGGGCTGATCGACCCGCCGTCCGATCCCGGCAACCGCGCGATCCTCGACCGGCTCGAAGACGAACGTAGCCGCCGCTGGTCGATCGCGTTCGGTTATCCGTTGCTGCTCGCGATCATGGGGATACGCCGGCCCAAACGATCCGATTTCACGCGCCATATCCATCCAGGCACGCCGGCGCACATGGCCACGACGCACTGCTCGTCCGACACCGCGTTCGCCACCGCGTTACGCGAGCAACTGGCGCCCCGCTTCGCGCAGGCGGACGCTGTGGCGACGCGCGTCGCGCAGCTGTTCAGGAGTGTCTACGTGACCAACTTCCTGCTCGCCGCGCTGGCCGTAATCCTGTCGCTGTTGGGTCTGGCGCTGCCGGCGAGTGCCAAGCCGGCGTTGATCGCGCTGGAACTGGCGACGATCGCCGCGATCTTGATCCAGACTCGCGTGGGCAATCGCGCGTCCTGGCACAAGATGTGGCTCGACAATCGCGCTCTCGCCGAACAATTGCGCTGCCTCGCAATCTCTTCGCAGCTCGGCGACCTCGACTTGCGCGAGGCCAGCGCGCGCGCGGCGGGATGGGTCAACTGGTACGCCCGCGGCACCTCGCGCGACCTGGGCCTGCCGTCGGCCCGCGTCGATGCGGCGTATCTGGGGTGCGTGCGCGATAGTCTGATCGCGTTGATCGACGATCAGGTCGCGTATCTCGCGGCCGACGCACAGCGGATGCACCGTCTCGAACATCGCCTCCACACGCTGGGCACGGTGATGTTCGGGCTGACTGTCGTCACCTGCGCCGGCTTGCTCGCGTTCAAGGCGGCGGATGCGGTGGTGCACAGCCTCGACGTGTTAGCGCAGCCGCTGACCATCGCCGCGACGATCGTCAGTGCGGCGCTGCCGGCGGTGGGTGCGGCAATCTACGGTATCCGCATGCAAGGCGATTTCGCCGGAATTGCCGAACGCAACCACGCGCTGGGCGAGCAACTGGGGACGATGCGCAAGGTGATCGCGGAGGACGATCTGACCTTCGACACGCTCAGCCGCCGCGTCCGCCGCGTGACCGGCCTCCTGACCGATGGGCTGGCGAGCTGGCTACGCGCCTACCACGCGCGCCCGCTCGCGTTGCCGGGCTGACGCCGCCCTCAATGGCCGCCGCGCAGCCGATCGCGGAACCCCGCGCGTGCGGTGTCGAGCCGCGAATTGAGCTCTTGCCGCAATCCCTTGCGCAACTGGTCGAGCGCCGATGGGCCGCCCGCCTGGTCGGTGACGTGCTTGACCGAATCTGTCACGGTCGGGCCGAAGATACCGAGCCCCGGCGATTGCTCGATCGCGCCGATTGTCCAATACTGGTTTTCCGGCGTCGCTCGCTCGGCAATCTCGAACGGCAGTTTATAATAGCCGTCATGGCCGAACTTCGTCCCCCAGCTATTGCGCACGATGTAATGTTTCTGATCAAGGTCGTAGCCGACGATCAACATCGCGTGCCCGCAAGGAGGGGACACCTGCGGCAGCGCCTCCGGCATCGGCATCACGCCGTTCTCGTCGAGATTGTGATAGCATTCGATCGGCACGAACATGCCGAACGCCACCGGCAACCCCTGCGCCAGCGCCGCCCAGGCCGGCTCACCGCGCGGCGTCCGCGCGAACTGGATGGCGTTGTAATGCGTCGCGTTCTGGTAGCAGGCCTCGGTCGGATTGGCGGTGACCATCGCTTTCTCGAACGGCCATAACCGTTCCTCGCACACGCCGAACGCCAGCACCGCCGCCATGCCGCGATGAATCGTGCTGCCGCAATCCTCGCCTTCTTTTTTCTCCAGCGAACGCGCATTGTAATAGAGGAACAGCCGCGACAGGTCGGTGAGCGGCAGACCGGCCTTGCGCTGATGCAACTCGAGCGCGCCGACAATCGCATTGGCCACGCAGCTGCTGGTGGTCTCCTGATCCTCTATCGGCGTGCAATGCGCGCGCAGGTCGACGTGGCGCGGCAGATTGTTCGTCGCCTGCATCGTCGCGTTGAGCTTGGGCGCCGGCCCCGGATCGGCTTCGAAGATGCAGCCGGTCAGATTACGGCCATTCCAGGTATCGGACATCGTCTCTACTCCTTGGTGCTGCTGGCGGGGCAGTTTTCCTCGCTCGGGCTATGGTTGACGTGCAATATGCCCGGCGTGCCGGAGGTGCCGTCAGCGTTCATCAGGACATATTGCAGGTCGCACGTGCCTTGGCGCGCGATTGTGCCGCGCGCGTTGTTGCCGCCGCCCGACAGCGTGAAGACGCCCGACGCACCATCGAACTTGCCGTCGATCGTCAGCGGGGTGCCGTCATTGGCGGTGGCCGTGCCATTGAAATTGCCGTTTGACGTGGTCGCGACGTTGAACGCGAGACCTGAGCTTTCCTCCCACCGGCCGGTGAGATCGGCATAGAGCGACTTCTTGTTGCCGGCCAACGCGCCAATGATGCCGATCAGCAGAACGAGGCCGAACAGCCCGCCGCAGCCGATCGCGGACCATTTGACCCAGGCGGTCTTGAACGGATTGGACCAATCGACCTGCGGCGCCTTGTCGGTATTGCCGGTGTAGAGTTGGTTCACCCCCCCCGGCGGCGGCGGCGGCGTGGGTCTCGGAGGCGGAACCACCACGGTGTTGTTGACCGCGCCGACGAGTTCCGCGCGATATTCCTTCGCGGTCTGGGGCCGGCTGGCGGGGCGGTTCGACAGGCCCCGCTCGATCAGCTTGTCGACCGCGGGCGACACGTCCGCCCGCCCGCCCGACGGCGGCTGCCAGTGGCCCTGCGGCAGGACGTCAACAAGCAGTTCGTAGAACATCACCGACACCGAATAGATATCGGCCGACGGCCCGGCGGCGTCGGGATTGGTGATCTGTTCGGGCGCCATGTAGCGCGGCGTGCCGAGCCCGGTGCCGGTGCCGCTCTCCATCTTGTTGGCGGCGCGGGCGATACCGAAATCGAGGATCTTGAGCGGCGCCGCCGCCTCCGTCGGATCGGTCGTCAACATCACGTTTTCGGGCTTGAGATCGCGGTGGACGATTGACATCGCGTGCGCCGCATCGAGCCCGTCGAGGATCTCGGCGATGATCCGCGCCGCGACGCGCAGCGGCACTTCGGTGCGCGCGGTGACTTGCTTGCGCAGCCATTCGCGCAGCGACACGCCGTTGACGAATTCCATCGACACGAACGGCTGGTCGTCCTGCTGCCCGACATTATACACTGACACGACGTTCTTGTGGCGGATGTCCTGCGTCAGCACGCCTTCGGAAATGAGCCGCTTGATCGCCCCTTCACCGCCGACCACGTCGGAACGGATCAGCTTCAGCGCGACGCTGCGGTCGCCGATGCTGTCCGTGGCGCGATACACGATACCCATCCCGCCGCGTCCGATTACCGATACGATGGTGTAGCGGTCGGCGAACACCGTGCCGGGTTCGAGCGCGGTATCCTCGGCCTGTCGGAACCCGCGCGGTTTGGTTTCGTCGCCGGAGATCGTGTTGAGGCTGCTAAGGTCGATCGGCCCCGTGCCGGTTACCTGACCGGCCAAGGGCTTGCCGCAATGCTGGCAAAATGACGAGCCGTCGGGATTTTCGGCTTTGCAACTGGGACAGGCGGTCATGCCGCGGACTCCTGTATGGCTGGGGTGCGCGTCACCGTCACCACGCTGACTCGATCGAATTCGCGCGCGAACCGCACCGTCAGCTTGAGCGCGCCGGGAGCCTTGACCAATGGTTCGATCACATCGCCGTCCTTGAGCACGGCGGTCTTGTCGGGGCCAATCGCCGATCCGTTGACTCGCAGCCCGTTGCTGCCGCTGGCGCGCAGCATCAGCCGGTCATTTTCGACGTAAAGCTCGAAATGGCGGCGCGACAGCGTCAGCGACTGGTCGGCATCGACCGCGCCGGTGCGGTCGGTCACGGCGAGATGGACGTCGCCTTCGCCGCCCGCCGCCCGCGTTTTCGACCGTCCGAAGGCGAGGATGCCGTCGGGCGTCGAGATCGGCAGTTCGAGCGTCGGCGTCTCACCGCCAGCGAATCCGGCAAACCGGAACGCGACCGATCGCGGCACGCGCAGATCCTCGCTGAGGCCGCGCAGCCCCATCCGCCGTTCCTCGACGTCGAGGCGGTGGATGTTCATGTCGATTGCCGACACCACCTTGCCGTCGTCCTTGGACCCGCGCGACGTATTGTCGGTGATCTGGATGACGTTGCCGTTCATCTCGTTTTCGCTGCTGATCTGGACCACCGCGGGCGCCCCGCTGCTTTCGCCGGCGATGTTGAGCAGCACTCGGCTCGAAAAGGCGAAATTTTCCTGCCGCGAGCGCCAGCGCGTCGCAACCGTCCACATGATCTCGACTTCATGCAGCCCGGCGCGGTCGAATTCCTGCGCGGTCACCGAGGCCGGCGCGCGCGTGCCGGGATCGAGCGTTTCCCAGCCCAGGCGCTCCTCGCGCCAGTCGCCCTTTTCGCGGCTCCACAATCCGGTCACGAACAGCGGACGGTCGATGCCCGACGAATTGTAAAGGTCGAACGGCAACGCCACCGATCCACCGACCGGCGCGTTCATCGTCGCGCCGGGGATGATCTGGAGGTGGGGCGCAACGCAGACGTGGCAGAGGCCATCGTCGCCGACCAGCCCGCCGCATTCGGCAAACGCCATGCACCGCGCCAGCGGCTGGCCGCAATCATCGCAGAACGCGGCTTCGGGGTCCGCCCGCACGGCAGCGACACAGCACTCCTTCGGACTACGCAGCCTCTTCATGATCACGCGCTGCGGCCCCCGCCCTTAGGTGCGCATCTGGTGGCCGCAGCCGTTGCAGAAACGCACCTTTGACGACAGCGTCTTGCCGCATTTCGGGCATTCGACGTCGCCGTCGAGCGGCTCCGGCGTGCCGTCTTCCCTGGCGCGCGCCTGCCCGCCGCCGGCGCCATAGGCGACGCCGGTCGCGCCGGTCATCCCGGCCTTGAGCATGTTGAGTTCATGCTCGCGGCTCGCCTTCACATCCTCGCGGTTCTGTGTCGCCATCTGACCGACGATCTGCGCCAGCTCCTCGCCGCCGGCGGCGCGCGACTGGACCTCCGCGATCCGCGCATTCGCGGCGCCTTCCGAATAGCTCGCGGTCAGCGCGCTGATCTGGTCGGGAGTCATGCCCGCCGCCGCGCCGAGCTGCGCCACGCGGCTTTGCGCGTCGGTCGTCATCAGCGTGGCTTTGTTGTCGGTATCGGCCTTGCCGAGCTTGATGTCGCGCTCGGCCTTGCGGTCGTCGATGTCGGCCTGAATATTGCCGACATTCTTCATGTTTTCCTGCGCGAGCGTGGCGTGCGCGCGAGTCTCCGCCAGCTTGGCCTCCGACCGCGCGCGCTCGATATCGACGTCGGTGAAGGCGTCGATCTTCTTCATCTCGTTGGTGTGGCGAACCTTGAGCGCGTCGATGTCGAGCTCAAGCTGGGTCAGCCGGGACCGCTCGGTCGTCACCGCGATCAGCTGTTCGGCTTCGGCCAGCTCGTTTTCGAACCGCCCCTCGCGCTCGCCGCGCAGGATGGTGATCTCGTGTTCCAGCACCTCGACTTCCTGCCGCCGCGCCGCCGCTTCGCGCGCGTCGATGAAGCTGACCTCGCTGTTGAGCACCATGTGCGACAGCTCGTCCTCGCTCGCTTGCTGCAGCTTGGTCGTGTCGACATTCGCCTGGATGCGGACCGAGGTGGAATCGGCCTGGCGCTCGATATCGCGCTTCATCAGGCCGAGCTGATAGTCGAGCCCCTCCTGCTGGCGTTCGATCTGCGCGCGCTCATATTGCTCGCGCTCGACCTGGTTCATCGCCCAGGTGATCGACGCGTTCTTCACCATCACGCCGATGTCGCCGCAAATGCGCTCGGCCTCGGTCATCATGTCGGCCTGGATCTGATCCTGCAGCCCGCGGTTGCCCCGGATCTCGTCGGCATTGTGCCGCCCGATCACCGATTCGAACACGCGGTCCTTGAACTGCGGCTCGATCCGATTGAGCACGTCGAAGCGCGACAGCGCCTTGCGGCCCGGCAGCTGGCCGTCCTTGGGCGGATCGGTCTCGTTGCGCGACACTCCGCTCATAAGCCCCAGGATGTTGCTCGACTTGTCGGGGTTGAGCTGGAGCTCGAGCGTCGCGCTGCCGGCGATTTCGACATTGTCCTTCGACATGCCCTTGACCGCGAACTGGACCTGGAACGGCTTCAGGTCGGCCAGCATGATCGCATAATGATGCGACCCGCCGATCAGGCCCTTCATCTTTTCCCACAGGCCGCCCATCGAGAATTGCGTGCCCTTGAACGAATCGATCAAGGCGCCGTCGCGGAACAGCAAGGCCGCGAGGTCGGGCGGCGACGCGAAACGCTTTTCGAATAAGCCTTTGAACTCGGACTCGCGGACGAACTCGGCGAGCAGGTTGGGGTCCGTTAAGACCAGTGGGTTCGATTCCATGGCTTAAGCTGCCTCCCACTTACGGTTCGTGAAATAGTCCCAGACGTTGTAGGCAATCACCAGCACCACGATGATCGTGCCAATCGGATGTTCGGTGATCACATACTGGATTTTGCCCGACGCGGTTAGGTTCTGGACCGATTTCTCCATCGCGCCGACATTGCCGACGACGCCCAGGAAACTGCAGACCAGGGTAAAGACCGACATCAGCAGCGCCGCCATCTTCGCGATCCGCTTGCTCAGATCCACCGGGTCGCGGCCGGCGGCGACCTCCGCCTCGACGCGTTCGCGCTCTGTCAACTCGGTCTCGTGCTCGTGGCCGCGCTCGATCGCCGCTTCGCGGGCTTCCTTGTCGACATGGAGGAAGTCGGGCTCGGCTTTCTTATTACGCCGCGCCGTGGAGGCGATCGTGAGATTGTAGGCACGCCGCCGCCACCAGGCGACCAGCGCCAGGAAGATCCACAAAGCGACGACCGCCAGCGTCACCTTATACGCTATGTCGATCAGCGGCCATGCTTCAGGAGGAATTCGGTCAATTGCGTCCTGCATATTCGCAGGAATTCGGTCCGTTGCGACCTGCATCAACTACACTCCCCCCAATCCACCCCGAGTCGGAGCGTAACCAAGCGACTTGGCCGTGGCAAGCATCCAACCGACTCTACTTTTCATGGCCCGCTATTGACTCCGACTACGCCATCCGTTGTCATAAGCTAAAGCGTGAAAGCCGAGAAAAGCGGGTCACGGCGCAGTAAAGTTTTTTTGGATCGGGGCTGTTTTTCAGTGCTTTAACATAGGGGGCGGATGATGTTGACGCGAGACTCATTGGCGGCGGCCGGCGGCCGGGCGCCGGCGCGGATGTCCTACCTCATCCTCGAGATGTTCCCGTTCCTGCTGATCCCGGTGCTGATCTACAACCTGTTCGCCGCGTTCGTCGGCGGCACGGTGCCGGGGACGGAGATTCCGCGCATGCTGGCCGGGGTCAACAGCGCGGCGATCACGGTGACGATGCTGTCGGGCGTGCGCTTCAGCCTGAGCTGGGGCGACCTGCTGCTGACCTTTTCGATCATTTTCCTGTTTATCGAGGTCATCAAGTCGACGCGGACCTATTCGCCGACGATCATCAACCACATGGCTTCGATGGTGCTGTTCATCTTTTGCCTGATCGAGTTCCTGCTCTTCCCCAGCTTCGGGACGTCGGCATTCTTCCTGTTGACGATGATGGTGCTGGTCGACGCGCTGGCCGGGATGATCGTGACGATCGTGTCCGCACGCCGCGATTTCGGGATCGAATCAGCCTGACCGCGGCCGGCGGGGGCCCGATGCGGGGATAGCTTTGGGGGGAAATATCATGGTGGGCGGAGCCAGGTGTCTGTTGCTTTCGGGGCTGCTCGCCTCGACCCTGTCGGGCTGCGCGTTCGGGCCGCAATTGCGGCGCGTCGCGACCGACCAGGACCAGATGATCGCCAATGCCGAAGACGAGCTGATGCTCCGCAACATCGTCCGCGCGCGCGAGCGGTTTCCGCTGCACTTCATGACTATCGTCGAGGTCAATGGCGACGCGCAATTGTCGATGAGCGGATCCGTCGGCGCCGGTTTTCCGGAGGATTCGCTGAGCCGCAGCTTCGGCCCGTCGGGCGCACTGACGGGGTCGACCACCGGCCGCGGTGTCACAGCGATCACCCCCAATCTCAGCGCTGGGGTGACGTCGCGGCCCAGTTTCCGCGCCGCCGTGCTCGCCACCGAAAAATTCCAGCGCGGCATCCAGACCCCGGTCAGCCCGGCGACGATCGCTTATTATATCGACGCCGGTTGGCCGGACGAACTGATCATGGCGCTCTTCATTGAACGGCTCGACCTGTTCGACGCCGACAAGCCCGATGGCGACCGATCGGCGCGGCTTGGTTCGATCTACAACGAGCCCGACAAGTCCTATGGCTTCGGCACGTTCCTGTGCCGCTACAGCTTGGCGTCGCGCGCCTCGCGCGTGACCGCGCCGCTTGGCTCAGCGTCGGAGATGACGGCACCGGTGGTCGGGGGCAAGGGACGCGAAAGCCCGACGAGCCGCGCGCGCGACACGCAGGATTTCGTTAATTTGCTCAAGAACGACGAAATCGCGTTCAGCGACGGCCTGTTGTCGTACCGCTCGGGCCCGAAATATTCGGTCGGGCTGGTGCCGCGCATCGACCGATGCGGCCGCGCGGTCAGCGACGGCGATATCGGCTTCACTCCTGGTGAGATGCGGGGCGACCGGCTTGTACTCAGCGGGCAATCATTGGCGAAGAGCGACGTGATCGCATTCTACGACGCCGCCGATCCCAAGATCGGGCTGCGCTATTTCTACCGCGACGAAATGCGCAGCGACGGATCGTGCGCGGCGACCGACGTCGCGCCCCAAATCGTCGGCGACGCCAGCAAGCTGGCGCTGCTCCAACGCTGTTTTCCGGCGAGCGGCGCCAATCGGCCTCGCCGCGTGCGGATCGATATCCAGTTCCGATCGGTCGAAGACATCATCTATTTTCTCGGCGAGTACAGCCGCGAGGGCGACGACGTCTACAAGCTACCGTTCGAGGATTACCGGCGCCGCTGCGGCGGTGAGGGCGAGGGTAACCCGATGCGCGCGCCCAAATGGATCATCCGGCTGAACGAGGGATCGGGCACGGGGCTGATCGATACCAATTTCCGCGGCAAGCGCTTCTTCGTGCCCGAAGAACCGTCGGCGAGTACCGCGGGATGTGAACCGACCGGGAGCGTAGGCACGCGCAGCATTCAGGTGATCGCGTTGCTCGAACAACTCCTCAACCTGCACAAATCGGCCGACCAATTGCCGTCGTCGGTGTCGATCACCGGGATCCGTTAGGCTTCGGGGAGCATGCCCCGTGCATCGCCGAACTTGACCCCGGCATCTTCGTGCGGGCGAACATAGACGCGATAGATTGCGGGAAATTTCGCGTGTAACTCGCGCTCGATCTCGTCGACGATCCGCTCGACGTCGCCGGCGCTCAGCCGATTGTCGAAATCGACGTTGACCGCGGCGACGATCTGCTCGGGCGCGTTGTGGATCGTCATGATCTCCCCCACGCCGGTAATGCCGGGCCGCGTCGCGGCGCGGCGGATGCCGTCGATCAGTTCGGGATCGGCCGCCTCGCCGATCAGCAGTCCCTTGGCTTCGCGCGCGAGGAAGATCGCGACCACCGCCAGAAGCAAGCCGATCAACACCGAGGCGATTCCGTCGAACCGCGGATCGCCGGTCGCCTGGCTGATTGCGAGACCGATCGCCGCGATCAGGATTCCCGCCATCGCCGCGCCGTTTTCGAGCAGCACGATCACCGTCGTCGCGTCCTTGGTCGAGGTCAGCGCCCGCCACCACGATTTTGGCCCACGCGCGCTATTGAACTCGCGGAAAGCGGCGAGGGTCGATCCGCCTTCGAGCAGGAACGCGAAGCCCAGCACGGCATAGGCGATCAGCGGCGATACCGCCGGTTCGGGTGCGAGAAAGTGGATGACGCCTTCGTAAACCGACACGCCGGCGCCCAGCGCGAACACCAATAGCGCGACGACGAAGCTCCAGAAATAAAGCTCGCGGCCGTATCCGGCGGGGTGCGTCGCGTCGGCCGGCTTGGCGGCGCGTTTCTGGCCGTACATCAGGAGCAATTGGTTGCTCGAATCGACCAGGCTGTGCACGCCCTCGGTCAGCATCGCCGACGATCCGGTGATCGCCGCCGCGACGAACTTCGCCACCGCGATTCCGAGATTGGCCGCCAGCGCGAAGATCAACACGCGATTGTTTTCCGCCTTCATGTCATCGCCATAGCAAAGCGGCGGCGCTTGGCCAGATCGCACACGTGACTCGAGGACGCAGCGGGTTCATCATCGTCGTCAACAATCAGGGGAGAGAGATATGTCCGCGGAGAACGTCGCCGTCATCAAGGGGATTTACGATGCGTTCGGCGCGGGCGACGTCGCCGGCGTGCTCGGTGCGATGAGCCCCGACATCGTGTGGCAGGAAGCGGAGAATTTCCCCTATGCCGACCGCAATCCGTATATCGGCCCGCAAGCGGTCGCCGAAGGCGTATTCGGCCGCTGCATCACCGAATGGGACGGGTTCAACGTCCAGATGACCGACCTGATCGACGGCGGCGACCGCATCGTCGCGCTGGGTCGCTATGGCGGCGCCTACAAGACGAGCGGCGGGGCGATGAACCCGCAAGCCGCGCATGTGTGGACGCTCAAGCACGGCAAGGCGGTCGCGTTCCAGCAATATATCGACACGCTGGCGGTGTCGCGCGCGATGGGCGGCTAAGCCTGCTTGCGGCCGAACCCGCTCGGCGCGGCATTCGGCATGCGTGGGGTGGTGCCTGACAAGGCGTCGAGCCGGGCTCGCTGCACCGCAGCTTGCGCCGTGACCGTGTCGTTCGGCGCATTCGGTGCCAGCGAAAAGTCGGGTTCGGCCTTGCCGCGTGCCACGGCGGCGATCGCGGCGAGGGTTCCGCCAATCACCAAGTCGCGAAACGCGCGCACGCGAATGAACAGGAGGACGAAGAACAGGAACAGCGTGCCGACCGTAAAACCGCTGCGCCGAGCAGCGTGGCTGCGAGCGGGCGTCGTCGTGAGTGGCTGGCCCCGGGCGGCGTCGGCGCTGTCGCTCGCGCCCCACGGATCGGCTGCAGCGTTCTTGCGCGAAGAACTCGGTGTCGGCGGGGTGTAGCCCTGGGTCGGGTCATCGCCGAGCACGTAGCGGAGCTCCGTCATCAGCGCGCCGTCGACCTTCACATATTTATCGTCGTGATAGAGCACGAACCCGGCCTCGCCGCCGGACGAGGCCACGCTGGCGCCGTTCACGGTGTGGATCGGGTAGATGTAGCCAAGATCGAAATGATTGCCGTCACGCTCGAATGCCGGTTCGTCGGGCAAGTCGCGGACCAGATCGATCTTCTGCAGCGGCGTCAACACGTGGCGGCGGCCGTCATCGGCGGCGGCGGGTTGCGCGGCGAAGGCGATGATCGACGCGACAAGCGTCAGGATCGGTCGGACAAATCTTTTCATGGCGGTACCCCGGCCAGGTCATTTCCTGCGCATCCTCGCAGCGCAGGGTAAAAATTCGCTGAAACGGCGATTTCGTTTCGTAATCGAATCGACTCGTCGTCGAGGGTCGCGTAAGTGTCGAGACGACAAACGAAAAAGGGTATCGCGATGGACACCATACTCGGCATGTCGGTCCCGACCTTCACCGCGTTTCACACCGCGATCAGCCTGATCGGCATTATCGCCGGTCTGATCTTCCTGGGCGGACTCGTCGCCGGGCGGTTCATGGGTAAATGGAACGGCGGGTTCCTGATCTTCACGATCCTGACCAGCGTCACCGGCTTTTTCTTTCATTCGAAAGCGTTCGGCCCGCCGCATATCGTCGGCGTGATCTCGCTGGTCGTGCTCGCGGTGGCGCTATACGCGCTCTACGGCGCGCAGCGCACCGGCGCGTGGCGGCCGATCTACGCCATCACCGCGACGATCGCGCAATGGTTCAACGTGTTTGTGCTGATCACGCAGTCGTTCCAGAAGATTCACGTGCTCAATACGTTCGCGCCCAACGGCACCGAGCCGCCCTTTCTCGCGGCGCAGGCGATCGGATTGTTGCTGTTCGTCTATATCGGCTGGCGCGCGGTGAGGCGAGGTGCCTAAAGCCGCGCGAGCGTCGCCGGGTCGCGCTTGCCGCCGTAAAGCGCGTCGAGACAATCGGCGAACGGAGCGGTGCCGGCACCGGCGACGGCCTCGAACAGCGTCATGCTCGACCGCAATTTGATGACGTCGATGCCGCCGAGGATTGCGTCGGCGGACCGCCGCCCCGCCCAACGCAGAATCGCCTCGGTGGCATCGATTGGCCGCGGCCCGAGCAACGGATGCGCGAGATACGCCCGGGCCTCGAACAGATCGGCGATCGCATAACGTTGCGCCATCGCGCTGTGGCCGAGCCCCGCGATTTGCGGGAACACGAACCACATCCAGTGGCTGGTTTTCGCGCCGCCCCGCAATTCGGCCAGCGCGCGGTCGATCACGCCGTCCTGCGCCGCGACGAAGCGATCGAGGTCGGCCATCGCTTAGGCGGGCGCGGCGGCGTTCAGCTTGACCTCGCCCTCATCCTCGCCGTCCCAATAGTGGATGCGTGTCGCGCGGACGTGGATCATCACCACCCCGGGCGTATCGACGCCCTGTTCGAACCAGCGGTCGAGCCCCTTGGTCCAATGTTCGGCGAAGCGCGCCTCGTCGCGCACCACGTCGGCCTCGCCTTCTACCGCGACGAAGAATGGCCGCATGCCGAGCAGTCCGGCCTTGCCCTGAAAAGTCAGCGTGACGCCGGGATCGCGGCCGATATCCGCGACCATCAGCGAGGAATCCCACGTGAAATAATAGCTGTCGCCGTCGTAATCGACCTCGCGATTGTTGCTCATCGGGCGCGCGGCGATGGTGCCGTCGGGACCGTGCGTGGTGAGCATCGTGAAGTCGATGTCGCGCATGCCTTCGGCAAGCTCGGACAGGGTCTTGGTCATCGCGTCTCTCCGACAAGTGATTCGGCGGGGTCAACGCCCGCGTGGGCGAATAGCTCCGCCGTCAGATCCAGCCCGGCGCGTGAACCAGTTCGAGCTTGATGCCGTCGGGGTCGGCGAAGAACACCGCGTAATAATCACCCGAATATTCGGGGTAATGCGCCGGCGCGTCGAGCACGGCGATGCCGTGGTCGAGCAACAGCGCGTAAAGCCGATCGACCTCGTCACGGCTGCCCGCGCGCCAAGCGAGATGCTGCAGCCCGGGCGCGTAGCCGTCATGCGTGCCGGGACTCTTGGCGGCGCGGATGCCGAGCGACGCGCCGAACGGCTCGCGCCCACGAACGTCCCATTCGCATCCGTCGGGTTCGTCCCTCACCTGCGTATAGCCGAGGAACTCGAGCACGGGGCCGTAAATGCGTTTCGATGCGGCGACATCGCGAACACTCAGATCGATATGATGAAACGCGCCGCGCGCTTGGTCGTCACTCATGATTCGACTCCCTCGTTGCAAGAACATAACATGAACATAACATCGAGTCGTTGCTATGCTCTATATCATGATTAAACCGCCCGCCGCCGCGCTGCGTGAGGTCTGCGCGCAGCGCGCGAGCTATGGGCTGGGCGATAGTTATCCGGCCGACCGCCTGCACTGCACGATGCTGCGGCTGGGCGATGAGGCCGACTGGTCCCTCGCAAGGCTCGTCCAGCTCAAGCACTTGCTCGGCACCATATCGGCCGAGCCGTTTCCGGTGATGTTCGACCTGATCGCAGGCAATCTGTTACGTGGCGCGAGGGGGATGCCGTCGGCCGCGAAGTTTCATCGCACGTTACGACAGAAGGCAGAGATGTGCGGCGTGCGCATCGAGCACGATTTCTGGCTGTATTTGAGTCTGGCATATCGCGGCGTGGCGATCGCGGCCGCGCGCAAGATCGACCCGATCGGATGGACGGTCGAGGAGTTCCTGCTGATCCGGAGCGACAAAGGCCACGAACTGTTGGACAGCTGGCCGTTGCGGCAGCGCCAATATGCGCTCGCGCTATAAGGGCTGCAGCGCCCAGTCGATCGGCTTCTCGCCGTGGGCCGTCAGAAACGCATTAGCTGTGGAGAAAGGCTTGCTGCCGAAGAAGCCGGTGCGCGCCGACAATGGCGAGGGGTGCGGCGAGCGCAGCACGAGGTGCCGTCCGCCGCGTTCGGTCGAATCGACGAACGCTGCCTTCTTCTGTGCATGGCTGCCCCACAGCATGAACACGACGGGTTTCTCGCGCGCGTTGACCAGCCGGATCACCGCGTCGGTAAAGCGTTCCCAGCCGCGCCCCTGATGCGACGCGGCCAACCCCATCTGCGCCGTCAGCACCGCGTTGAGCAGCAGAACGCCTTGCTCCGCCCAATGTTCGAGGAAGCCGTGCCGCGCCGGCGGGATGCCGAGATCGGCCTCCATCTCCTTGTAGATGTTGACCAGGCTCGGCGGCGTGCGCGTGCCCGGGCGGACGGAGAAGCAGAGCCCGTGCGCCTGCCCCTCGCCGTGATACGGGTCCTGCCCTAGGATCACGACACGAACATCGTCGAGTGGCGTCAGGTCGAGCGCGCGAAACCAGTCCGATCCGCGCGGGAAGATCCGTTTCCCAGCTTCCTTCTCGGCCACGAGGAATTGGCGCAGCGCCGCCATATACGGATCGGCAAATTCGCGGCGCAGCGGCTCGAGCCAGCTCGGATGCAGCTTGGGATCGCCCATCGCCGATCTTGACCCCAGCCACCGGTTCGCTGTCAATGCGGCGCATGATCCGTTTGTTCGTTGCGCTCCTCGCGCTAATCGCCACCCCCGCGCTCGCCGCCGATCCGGCCGACGGGCTGCAGCCCAAATTCACCGCCGCGTCCAAATTCGTGCCGGCGCGCACCGTCCAGGTCTGGCTGCCGCCCGACTATGCCAAGTCGAAACGGCGCTATCCGGTGATCTACCTCCACGACGGGCAGAATGTGTACGACGACCCGTCGCCCTGGTCGGGCAAGAGCTGGGCGGTGCATCGCGCGCTGGCCAAGCTGATCGCCGAGCGCAAGGTGCGCGCCGCGATCCTCGTCGCGGTGTGGAATACGGACAATCGACTGGGCGAATACATGCCCGAGGCCGCCGTGCCGCCGGTCGTGACGCCGGGCGATCCCAAGGCCGAGGGCCTGTTCAAGAAACTGCCGGTCGAGCGCGCCAAGATCGCGGGCAACGCCTATCTCGCCTTCCTGGCCGACGAACTGAAGCCCGCGATCGACGCGCAATACCGCACGTTGCGCGGGCCGCGCGACACGATGCTGATGGGGTCGAGCATGGGCGGGCTGATCTCCGCCTATGCGCTGGTGCGCTATCCGACCGTGTTCGGCGCTGCGGCGTGCCTGTCGACCGCGTGGCCGATCGGCGACGGCTTCACCGAACGCTGGTTCGAGGAGCACCTGCCGCCCTACACCGCGCGGCTCTATTTCGATTACGGCACCGGGACCAATGACGGCACGATCGCGCCGTTCCAGGCCAGTCTCGATGCCGCGGCCGGACCGCGGCGGAATTGGGTGAGCCGGGCGTTTCCCGGTGCGGAGCATAGCGAGCGTGCCTGGGCCGCCCGCGTCGACATTCCACTCACCTTCCTGCTCGCGAGGAGGTGAGCGCGTCCCGGTCAAGCGACCGGGACGAGCGAGGTGGCGACGTTGATCAGAACCGCCGAGCAAATCAGCGCGCTGAATACCGAGAAGAGGGCCTGGCCGGAGAACAAACGGTTCGTCATGATAAATTCCCTTTCGTTGTAGCGATCGGCGGTTGATCCGACGACCGATGCCAACGGAATTGCAGGGAGCGTGCCAATTTTATAAGTTACTGATTCGACAGCAAATGGGTTTTACGGAAAAATAGATTCGGCGAAATTTGCTAATCGAACGGTCGATTTTACGCCGCTAATTAGGAAATATCGCCATCGCTCTTGATTGCGTTACGACCGGCGGCCTTTGCCGCGTAGAGCAATCGGTCCGCGCGGCCCAATGCCGATCCCATGACTTCGCCCGCCTCGTGCGCGCTGACCCCGCCCGAAAAGGTGACCGCGCCCAACGGTGCATCGGTTTCGCGCAGGCGATATTTCTTGCCCGCCACCGTGCCGCGCGCGGCGTCGAGCGTCGCCACCGCGGCCTCCGGCGTAACGCCGGTGAACAGGATGGCAAATTCCTCGCCGCCGTAGCGCGCGACGAGGTGCTCGCCGCACGCCTCGCGCAATGCTTCGGCGATGACCTTGAGCACGCGGTCGCCGACGGCGTGGCCGAAACGGTCGTTGACCGACTTGAAATGGTCGATGTCGCACAAGGCGATGCAAATTGGCGCCGTGTCGTCCGACGCCCTGGCAAACGCATCCTCGAACGCACGGCGGTTGGCGAGCCCGGTCAGCGGATCGCGACGGGCATCGTCGCGCGCCGCTTCCAGTTCGCGGCGCAGCGCCTCGGCCTCGACCGTCGCGGCCGCGAGCCGTTCCTCGGCCGCCTGGACGCGGTCGAGCATCGCGCCCGCCAATTGAGTGATGTCCTCGACCGCCGCACCGCTCGCTGCGCGGATCGCGTTGGCGCCCTCCAGCAGGTCGCGGCCGAACACTTGCGTCTCGACGCGCATCGCGGCGACGGTGTCGGCAAAATCCTCGACCTGCATCTGCGTGCGCGCGACCAGGGTCTGCATCATCAAATTGGCCGATTCAGCGGGCGCGCCCTCCGATCCGACACCTCTATGTTCGGTCGTCGCGCCCGGACCAGCGACTCGATACCCCATTTCCTCGATATCGCGCGACGTCAGCCGCACGCCGCCATCGGTGATCCGCGCAACATTGACGGCGAGGTCACCCTTGGGGTTGCTCAAAACGCGGTGCGCGAACATGTAGTTGACTGGATCGACGCTCAGTCGATGGTCGGCCAGAAAGTCGCCGATCGCCGAAAAAAGGCGATCGGACGGCCCGAACGGCTGACTGGTCTGTGCAGCACTGGCCACCAATTTTTATCCGTTCCCCGTTTTCGCCGGGGAGCGCATACCGCCGTAACCGCTAAAATAACGTTTCCGGGGGCTGTCGGAAGGCTGCTCGCCTATTTCAGCGCGCGAACCGCCTCCAGCGTAAGCCGCACATGGTCCGCGGCACTGAGATCCGAATGGACGAAGGTGATCTTGCCGTCGCGCGCGATGACGTAACTGGTGCGGTTGGTCACGGCGCGCATCTTCTTGGTTTCGACGTCGGGCGCCATCCGTCCGAGGTCGACGTCATAGGCCTTGACCACGCGCGGGCCCGCGCTCGCCACCGCGAACTTGCCGGCGCACTTTTCCTGGCTGAACTTGGCGAGGCGGTCGATGGTGTCGGTCGACATGCCGATCACGGTCGCGCCCGCCGCGCGGAATTGCGGCACCGCTTCGGAGAAATCGTGCGCTTCCTGGTTGCACCCGCCGGTATAGGCGGCGGGGAAGAAATAGAGCACGACCGGTCCCTTTTTGAGCTGCTGCGACAGCGTCAGACGAAAGATCTTGCCGTCGATCGCGCCGCGCGTGGTGAAGTCGGGCGCAACCGTGCCGGGGGACAAAGCGGCGACGGCGGGTACCGCGGCGAAGGCGAGGGGCAGCGCGAGAAGGCGAAGGCGCATAAGGACTCTCCCTTTATGGTTGTGCGCTTTCTAGACCCGCGCCGCGCACACGGCTAGGGGCCGTGCATGCGGATCACCGATGCCGATATTGCGCTTGCCCAGGCGCTCGCCGACGCCGCCGGGGCTGCGATTCGACCGTATTTCCGCGCACTTTTTGCGGTCGAAACCAAGGACGACCAATCGCCCGTCACCGTTGCCGACCGCGCGGCGGAAACGGCAATGCGCGCCTTGCTCGCCGCCGAAGCGCCGCGCGACGGGATCGTCGGCGAAGAATTCGGCGTCAGCGAAGGCTCGACGGGGCGGCAATGGGTGCTCGATCCGATCGACGGCACGGTCAGCTTCGTCGCTGGACGGCCGATCTTCGGCACGCTGATCGCGCTGGTGCAGGACGGGTGGCCGGTCATCGGCGTCATCGATCAACCGATCAGCGGCGAACGCTGGGTCGGCGCCGCCGGGCGTCCCACGTTGTTCAACGGCAAGCCGGCGAGGACGCGTCAGTGTCGCGACCTCGCCGCCGCGACGCTGGCAACCACCGGCCCGCACTATTTCAGCGATCACGATGCCGGGCATTTCATGGAGCTCGCCGCCAAGTGCGCGCACAAACGCATGGTGTTCGGCGGCGATTGCTACAATTACGGCCTCGTCGCGAGCGGCCATATCGACCTCGTCGTCGAGAGCGGGCTCAAGCTTTACGATTTCGCCGCGCTCGTTCCGGTCGTCGAGGGCGCCGGCGGGCGGATGTGCGACTGGTCGGGCGACCCGCTGACCGCCGACAGCGCGGGCGACGTGATCGCCGCGGGCGACCCTGCGCGGATCGACGATATTCTCGAGGCGCTGGCCTGTCACGGGCACTGAGCCCCGACGTCACTCCATCAGCCCCATGCCGAGCAGCAGCAGCGCGAACAGCGTGATCGTGATGTTGCCGAAGATCAGCAGCGCGACCGTCCGCCACAGCGCCGAGAACCAGCGCAGTGCGTAGGTCCCGCGCAGCTGCGCAAAGATATGCACCGGCGGCGCGAACGCGATCAGCAGGCCATAGGCCCAGCCCGGCGCACCGATCATCGCCAACAGGCTCACCACCGTCACCAGCATCATCATGAACGACAGCGAATAAGTGACGAAGATGGCGTGATCGTAGAGCTTGAACTTGCGCCGCCACAGGAACAGCAGCGCCACGAACGGTACCGATATCGGGATCAGCGCCCAGCTATATTTATACGCCGAACTCTGCAGTTTGTAGAGCGCCAGCTCGGGGTTGGCGTTGGCCTTGGCGATGCCGTGGTCGAGCCGTTCCCACCCGGTCTTCGCGTCGGTCAACGAAACACGCGCCCGCCCGTCCTTGCTCGCCGCGATGGTTTTGCGCGCGACCTGCAGTCCTTGCAGGGTTGCTTTGAGCCCGATGATCTCGCCGGTTGCGTCCTCGGCATCGGGCCCGCCCTTGGCGGCGATCGCCTGTTGTTTGGTCAGCTCGGCCTGCGCCTTGGCGATCTGCCCGTCCACGCTCGCGATCCGCCCCTCGCGCGAGCGCGGCGTCGCGTCGAACTTCATGTCGCTCCCGCTGCCCAGGCTACTGATCGTCGCGAACATCAGGAACACGAAGAACAGGAACAACGCGAGCGGCGAAACGAAGCGCGCTCGTTCGCCGTCGATATAGCGCCGCGTGAGGCTGCCCGGGTGCGTGACGAGCATCGGCAGCGTGCGCCACACCTTGCCCTCGAAATGGAATACGCCGTGGAGCAGGTCGTGCCCGATCGAGCTCAGCGACTTGTGGACGTGCCCGTTCTGGCCGCACGCGTGACAGAATTCGCCGATTAGCGCGGTGCCGCAATTGAGGCACACGCCGTGCGCGGCATCCCCGTCGCCTTCGCCGGCCCTGGGCTCGACCGCCCGACCCCATAAGGCGCCGGTCGCGATGTCGCCGGCTGCTTCGATTCCCCCGCTCATGCGCGAAGGATAGCATTTGGGTGTCTAAAGGCGATACCGTTTTGGCGGTGCAATGCCTCGTGGTATCGCGCCGCCATGGCAACGATCGTCGATATCGAGCTCGATTCCGCCGCGCTGATCGCCGCATTGGGCCGGCGCGCGCGCATCGCGGCGGACAAGCTCGCGCAACTATCGACCGCCGATAAGGCGCGCGGGCTGACCGCGATGGCGCAGGCGATCCGCAATGCCGAAGCTAATATCCTTGCCGCCAACGACGTGGACATGGCGAATGCCGACGCTGCCGGGCCGTCGAGCGCGATGCTCGATCGGTTGAAACTGACCGCCGACCGCGTGGCGGCGATGGCCGATGGCGTCGCGACGATCGCGACACTCGAGGACCCCGTCGGCGAGATAATCGACGAGACCGTCCCCGCCAACGGCATCCATTTGTCGCGCGTGCGCGTGCCGATCGGCGTGATCGGGATCGTTTATGAAAGCCGCCCCAACGTCACCGCCGACGCCGCCGCGCTGTGCATCGGATCGGGCAATGCGGTTATCCTGCGCGGCGGATCGGAAGCGGTCGAGAGCAACCGCGCGATCCACGCTGCGCTGGTCGCGGGTTTGAAAGACGCTGGCCTGCCCGTCGAGGCTGTGCAACTCGTCCCGACAACCGATCGCGCCGCGGTCGGCGCGATGCTGGCGGGTGAGGGCGTGATCGACATGGTCGTGCCGCGCGGGGGCAAGGGGCTGGTCGCGCGCGTCCAGGCCGAGGCGCGCGTTCCCGTGCTCGCGCACCTCGATGGGATCAACCACGTCTTCGTCCACGCTTCGGCCGACCCGGCGATGGCGACCAGCATCGTGGTCAACGCCAAGATGCGACGCACCGGCATTTGCGGCGCGATGGAGACGTTGCTGATCGACCGCGACTATACCCACGCCGCCGAGCTGATCGGCGCGCTCGCGGCGACCGGCTGCGAAGTGCGCGGCGACGATGAGGCGCGGTCGCTCGACCCGGAAATCGCGGTCGCGAAAGGCGCCGATTGGGACACCGAATATCTCGATGCGATCGCCAGCGTCGCCATCGTCGACGGTCTCGACGGCGCGCTCGCGCATATTGCGAGCCACGGATCGCACCATACCGATGCGATCGTCGCGGAGGACGCCGCTACTGCAGACCGCTTCCTCCGCGAGGTGGATAGCGCGATCGTCCTATGGAACGCATCGACCCAGTTCGCCGACGGCGGCGAGTTCGGCCTGGGCGCCGAAATCGGCATCGCCACCGGCCGCCTCCACGCCCGCGGCCCGGTCGCGCTCGAAGGGCTGACGACGTATAAATGGATTGGTCGCGGCAAGGGACAGGTGCGGTCTTGACTCAATAGTATCGTATGTATACGTACGATACATGGCCGCTACTTCTGTGATCACCACGCGGGTCCGCCCCGAGACTATTGCAATTTTGGATCGAGTCGCTGCGGTCAATGGCCAAAGTAGAGCTGCTTATGTCGCGCGCGTGATTGAAGATGCGGCGCAGCGCGAGGCCGAGTTCATGGCATTCGTGCAGGAAGGCATCGACCAGCTCGATCGAGGGGAAGGTATTCCGCACGAGGTCGTGATGGCTGAGCTGGATGAGATGATTGCGCGGCACGAGGCGAGATGCCGCGACTGATCTGGTCGCCCGCATCTCGCGGCGACCTGCACGATATCGATGGTTGGTTGACCGAGCGTAATCCCGCCGCTGCGGCGCGGATTCTGCGCGCGATCCGGGTATCGTCGGACCGGCTGCGCGACTACCCCAGGATCGGTCGCGCAATAGACCGACCGTTTCGCGTGCTTGCCGTACGCACGACGAAATATCTGTTGGTGTACCGCCTGCACAACGACGTGGTGGAGATCATCCGCGTGCGCCATGCCGCCGAAACCTGGCTGCCTGTCGAGGGCGAAATCTGATGCGCATCGGTCTCCTCGGCGGGTCGTTCAACCCCGCGCATTCGGGGCATCGCGCGATCAGCCTGGCGGCGATCCGCGCGCTCGAGCTGGACGAGGTGTGGTGGCTTGTCTCGCCCGGCAATCCGCTGAAGGACACGGCGACCGACATGGCGCCGCTGGCGATCCGGCTCG
>JBDSED010000057.1:0-5189 GCA_039920225.1 Sphingomonas sp. | reverse complement strand
GATCCGCGAACTCCCATACGGGCCCGCAGCCATCATCGCTGCATCAGAGGCCGGACAGATGGCAGCATCCGACTACGCGCCAAATACTCCAAATACCGCTTGCGTTGCTCGGGGCGTCCACAGATGGGAAGCGGTCATTAGAATAAGAGGGACGCCGATCCTACGACCGACGCCCCTGAGTCTACTGATGTATCTATCAGGCGAAGCGGATGCGGGTCGCAACATTCTGACGACGGCGGAGCGCACCGCCAATGGCGCCGAAACCGAAAAGCATCATCGCCCAAGTCGCGGGCTCGGGCACACCCGCAGCGGCATTGAAGGTGAAGTCGTCGTATAAGACACCCCCGAAGTCGGTGCTGGTGATCGCGAGACGGGTGACATTCACGAACCCAGTCAGCGCGACTGTATCTCGCGTGGACCCCGAGGTATCCTGAACGATCATTTGCTGTGTGCCCAGGAGGGTCGCACCAGAGTAAATCTGCACGCTGCCAACGGAACCCCCTACCGTATGCAGGTTATTTGCGAAGAAAGCGAAACTGATGCCGGAAACGAAGCTGTCGAAGGTCACCTCAAGGCTACGAGAGCAGTCGGCAGGGCTAGTGGACGAAATCGACGAGCAAAGCCCACCCGAGGAGATGTAGTTGAAGCCGCCCACCGTTGAGAAGGTTGCACCCGGCAGCACGAGCGGGTTCGGGTTGTTCCCGGTCGGCAGAGCATCGAAGTCTATCGTCGCCGACGAGGCCGATGTCGCGGTCAGTGCGACAGCAAAAGCCCCTGCGATAATTTCAGCTCTCATAAAGTGTCCCCCTCTGATTGTCGTCCCCAAGCCCTACAATTCAGCGCCCGATCATATCGGAGGCGGCACAATTAACAAGATCGATACCAGTATCCTATTGGGACGGGCGGCAAGCCAGCGGCCCCATCCAACAAATGAACTCGTAAATTGTGAGCTTACGCGACACGAAACAGTCCCTCGTGCTTAGCTGTATCGCCGCAGTTGATCTGGTGCAGCGACTTTCTCCTTGACGGGCGCTGCTTGTGGAGATGTCCGCCAGTGGGTCACAAGCGGACCGAACGCTCCTTAGCCCAAACCTTTCGCCCGTCTCAGGCTCACACCGGCGACCATTCGATCGCGTCCTCGCCTTCGTCGTCGGCGCTGACCTTCGCGTGGGCGCCTATCGCGTCGAGCAATTTGTCGAGCACCCAGTCCACGCCCGTTCCGGCCGCGCCGGATACCGGGATAACCTCCGCACCACTGGCTTCCTCGAGTTCCGCGGACAGCGCGGCGATCAGTTCGTCGTCCAGCGTATCGATCTTGTTGAGCGCGACGACGACCTTCTTGTCGGTCAGGCCCGCACCGTAATTTTCGAGTTCGTCGCGGACGATGCGATAGCTTTCGGCGACATCCTTGTCGTTGGCATCGACGAGGTGGAGCAGCACTTGGCAGCGTTCGATGTGCCCGAGGAAACGGTCGCCGATCCCGGCGCCCTCCGCCGCGCCCTCGATCAGGCCGGGAATGTCCGCGACGACGAACTCGCGTTGATGGTGACGCACCACGCCAAGCTGGGGCCGCGTCGTCGTAAAGGCGTATTCGCCGACCTTGGCCTGCGCGTTGGTGACCTGGTTGATGAAGGTCGATTTGCCGGCGTTGGGCAGCCCGACCAGCCCCGCATCGGCGAGCAGCTTGAGCCGCAGCCACACCCACGCCTCTTCCTCGGGCCAGCCGGTGCCGTGCTGACGCGGCGCCCGGTTGGTCGAGGTCTTGTAGCTGGCATTGCCGCGTCCGCCGTCGCCGCCGCGCAAGAAAACGACGCGCTCGCCGACCTTCGTGAAGTCGAGCAGCACGGTTTCCCTGTCTTCGGACAGGACTTGCGTGCCGACCGGGACCTTGATCACCAGATCGTCGCCGCCCGCGCCGGTGCGGTTGCTGCCCGACCCGCCTTTGCCGCGCGGGGCGCGAAAATGCTGGGTGTAGCGAAAATCGATCAGCGTGTTGAGGCCCGCGACCGCCTCGAAGATGATGTCGCCCCCCTTGCCGCCGTTGCCGCCATCGGGGCCGCCATATTCCATGAACTTTTCGCGCCGGAACGACACCGCGCCTGGGCCGCCGGAACCGGAGCGGGTAAAGATTTTGGCCTGATCGAGAAAATGCATGGCGCGCGGCCTACCGCGTTCGGCTTGGTAAAGCGAGGGCCGCAGGGCGCGGTTCGCCGGCTCATGGCATCGTCGGCCCGTTTAAACTTCGTCAATATCGCCGAGTTAAATCCGGTCCGAAAAACCAAGGGAGATGCACATGCTGCATGAACCGATTTCGCCCGAGATGTTGGAACGCCTTCGCCAGCGCGCTGCCGATCCGCACCGCCGGACCGACGCCGCTAGATTCCTGCACAGCAAAGCCGATTTGGGCAGTCTGTTGAATGCGCTTGGTCCTGCCGCAGGACAGCTCCAGGGCATGCAGATCGAAATGAAGAGCGCGTTTGGTGCCCTTGCTGACCTGATGAAAGGCTTTGGCGTCGTTGCGCCGATGCCGGTCGGGGATCGCGCCACGGGCCGGGACCGAACGCCCCTGCCGCCGCCCGCGACGGAAGACCCAATCCGCGCTGCGGAGACCGCGCTGGGCCGCGAATTGCCCGCCGATCTCAAGCACCTTTACGGCGAAGTCGCGGATGGCGGCTTTGGTCCCGGTGCCGGCCTGTTTTCTATCGCGCAAGCGGTCGAAGCACATCGCGAGATGAGCGACGAACCCGCCGGCCCGCAGGGTCAGGAATGGCCGGCCGGTCTGTGTCCGTTGGTCGATAACGAACCTGGGTATAGCTGTATCGATCTCGACTCAGGCGAGATGATCGATTGGGATCCCGAAGAAATCGAAGGCTATAGCGACGCCGCGTGGCGGCGATCGTTCAAGCCGTCGGGAACGACCTTTGGCGCATGGATCGACCGCTGGAACAACGCGGAATCGCGCTGACAGACTTAGTGCCGATGTAGTGCAGAGGAACGCACGCCTCCACCGCAAGGCAGATCAGCCCTTCTCGCGTGCGCCGGCGGAAGCCCCCGCGAGCAAGGCCTGATACGCCAGTTCCCGCGCCCGCTCACGCGGTAGTCCTAGCACGCGAGTCAGCGGCGCGCCGAACAGCGCGTCGCCCAGCGCCATGATGACCAGCTGAAGCGTTTCGTCCTCGATCGGCAACTGATCGCGGTGATCCTCGCGCAATTCATCGACCAGATCGTGAATAGCCTTGAGAATTGGGTCGAGCGCGTCTTCGTTGCCCGACAGGATCATCCAGCTCGCCAACGCCCCCGCGCCGCCGGTGTCGAACGCGTCGAATGCCAGATCGACGACTTCGCGCGGGTCGTGCTCGCCGGCACGCTGGCGGAAGACCGTGTCGCGGATCGTCGTCGTTATGAACCCCGCCATCCGGCCGATCAGCGCCTGCTGCAGCCCCGCCGCAGAGCCGAAATGGTGGAGCAAATTGGCATGCGTGCGGCCGATCCGCGCCGCGACTGCCTTCAACGTGACCGCCTGAGGACCAAACTCGACGAGCAGGGCGCGCGCCGCGTCGAGGGCCGCATCGCGCGATTCCTCGGGAGACAGGCGACGACGGACGGGCAGGGGAGTAACGGACATATGGAGTCTGTCGGCGGTTTACGGTGCAAAATCAATCCGCCGCCCGGCGCGCGACCGAGGCGGCGAACGATCAGGCCGCGATCGGCATTCGCATTGGTTCTTCGGCGTCAAAGTCGCGCTCAAGTGTCGCGCACTCGATCTCCCGCCCGCGCGCCAGGCAGGCCATGCGGCCCGTGCCGGTCGGACGGAAGCCGAGCTTCCTCAGCACCTTGCCCGATGCCGGATTGTCGAGGAAATGCCGTCCCACCAGCCGTGGCAGGCCCAATGCATGCCGAGCCATACCGAGCACCGCCTGCCCCGCTTCGGTCGCGTACCCGCGACCCCATGCGCTTGGGGTCAGCCAATAGCCGATTTCGATACCGTCGCCGCCCAGCGTCGGGTGCAAGCCGATCCCGCCGACCAGGCGGGGCGTCGGCTCCTCGTGCGCTAGAATCAGTAGCGACACCTCGTTTGCGGCCTTGGGCATCGACAGCCACTCGGCGGCATGCGCCTCGGTATAGGGCCAGGGAAGACGCGACAGCTTGAACGCGACTTCCTCGTGCGCGATCGCCTGGGCGAGCACAGCGGCGTCCTCCGGCCAACCGGGCCGCAGCGTCAGTCTCTTCGTCCGCGCGAACATCTTACTCTCCATGTCTGGCCGCTGGCACATCGATGTGACGTGCGCGCGACGTTTGGGTGGAGGGAGTAAGAAAAAAGGGAGCCGGGGCGACCCGTCTCCCTTTTCGGATTTCGCATCGAAACCCCGGATCGCCCTGGTGGGCAACCCGGTTGGTTACCCGATGTTATTCGGCCGCAATCGCCGGCATGTCGACCGAACAGAACTTTCGGCCAAGCTTGCCCTCGTGAAAGGCCACGCGGCCATCGACGAGCGCGAACAGGGTATGGTCCTTGCCCATGCCCACGTTGCGGCCCGCGTAGAATTTGGTCCCGCGCTGACGCACGAGGATGTTGCCAGCGACGGCGATCTCGCCACCGAACTTCTTGACGCCAAGGCGACGACCGGCCGAATCACGACCGTTGCGCGACGAACCGCCTGCTTTCTTATGTGCCATCTCGAACTACTCCGCGGTCTTCTTCGCAGCTGCCTTCTTGGGCGCTGCTGTGGTTTCGGTCTTCGGTGCGGCAACCTTCTTGGGAGCAGCAGCCTTGGTCTCGGTTGCCGGGGCGGCGGCCGCCTTGGGCTCTTCGGCCTTCTTCGGCGCGGCCTTTTTCTCTTCCTTGCCGATCGCAACGATCTTCAGGATCGTGTGGTTCTGGCGGTGGCCGTTCTTGCGGCGATAATTGTGCCGGCGCCGCTTCTTGAAGACGATGACCTTGTCGGCCTTCGCCTGCGCGACGATCTCGGCGGCAACGGTCAGGCCGGAAACGCTCTTCAGCTCCGCGCCTTCGCCCGCGAGCAGCACGTCACCGAGCGTGATCGACGCTCCCGCTTCGCCATCGATCTTCTCGACGACGATCTTGTCTCCAGCGGCAACGCGATACTGCTTGCCGCCCGTGCGCACGACTGCGAACATGGCCCTCATCACTTTTCAAATAAACGAACCCCGGCAAGCAAATGCCTGCC
>JBDSED010000056.1:0-30558 GCA_039920225.1 Sphingomonas sp. | reverse complement strand
GGCTGGCGCATCCCGAGTTTCGGCTTTTCGTTGTCGGTATCGCTCACTCAAAATCCTTCGTGTCGTCTGCGGCGAGGCCGCTCGTGCTTTGGGCATCGACGGGAAGCGCCGATGCGCCCTGCGAGGCCGTTTCGCAAGGCTCGGTAGTCGGTTCAGGGCCGATAAAATGCCGCCAGCGATCCAGCACCTCTTGGATGCGGCCCGCGGCGGCGGGGTCGGTCACGGCGATGTGTACCACATTTTCGCGGCCAAGCGCCAACGACAATATGGTACGGGGCAGCGGCAGTGCCAAGCCCGTCTCCCCGGAACCTTCGAGATCGCGGCCGACGCGCCATGCCTGGGCGAGCTTTCCGGCGCCGTCAGGACGGGCATCGGACGCGTGGAGCAGCAGGTGAACCTGGCCCGATCGCGCCGCGGTGTCGATCTTCGCGGTGCCCGTGGTGATGTTGCCGGACTTTGCCTCGAGCCCCAGCCGGTCGAGAAACGCGCGCTGCAATTGGTCCGCGATTCGCTCGCTCAGGTCGGCGGGAATCGTCAGTTCGCCGGTCTTGAACGCGCGCGACAGGGCGCCCTTCAGCTTGCCCTTGGCGATCGCGATGTCGAGGTCGGCGCGCGGCACACCGATCCACGCGCCGCGCCCCGGGGCCTTGGCGCGGATGTCGGGCAGCACCTCACCGTCCGGCGCGAGCGCCAGACGGATCAGTCCGTCGCGCGAACCATGCTCGCGCGACAGGATACAGGTACGCTCGGGGCCTAGAGCGGTCTCATTGTTCGGAGTCCGCATGCGCGTCTCCCTCGGCCGGAGCGGGCTCGTCCTCGAACCAGTGCGCGCGGGCGGCCATGATGATCTCGTTGCCCTGCTCTTCGGTCAGGCCGTATTCGGCCAGCACCCCGCCCTTGTGTTCGGGACGCTTGGGCGCGTCCTCGGCGCGGCGGCGCGGTTCCTGGCGCTTCTTTTCGATCAATTCGTCGGTCGCGAGATCGGCGAGATCGTCGAGGTCCTTGATGCCAGCCTTGCCGAGCGTGACCAGCATCGCTTCGGTCATATACGGCATCGTCGCAAGATCGTCCGACACGCCGAGCGCCTTGCGCTCCTCGCGCGCCGCTGCCTCGCGACGCTCGAGCGCTTCGCCGGCGCGGCTCTGGAGCTCGGCGGCGAGGTCCTCGTCGAAACCTTCGATGCTCGAGATTTCGTCCGCCTCGACATAGGCGACTTCCTCGAGACTGCCGAAGCCCTCGGCGACCAGCAGCTGCGCGAGCGTCTCGTCGACGTCGAGTTCGGTCTGGAACATCTCGGTGCGCTCGAGGAATTCCTTCTGGCGCTTTTCGCTCGCGTCCTGCTCGGTCAGGATGTCGATCGCCTTGCCGGTCAACTGCGATGCCAGCCGCACGTTCTGGCCGCGACGGCCGATCGCGAGGCTCAGCTGATCGTCGGGGACGACCACTTCGATGCGGTCCTCTTCCTCGTCGATCACCACGCGGCTGACCGATGCCGGCTGCAGCGCGTTGACGACGAACGTCGCGGTGTCTTCCGACCAGGGGATGATATCGATCTTCTCGCCCTGCATTTCCTGGACGACCGCCTGGACGCGGCTGCCCTTCATGCCGACGCACGCGCCGACCGGGTCGATCGAAGAGTCATGGCTGATCACGCCGATCTTGGCGCGCGAGCCCGGGTCGCGGGCGGCGGCCATGATCTCGATGATGCCGTCATAGATTTCGGGCACTTCCTGCGCGAACAGCTTCTTCATGAAGTCGGGGTGCGCGCGGCTGAGGAAGATCTGCGGCCCGCGATTTTCGCGGCGGACGTTGAGGATCAGCGAGCGGATACGGTCGTTGACGCGCACCACTTCGCGCGGGATCTGCGCATCGCGGCGGATCACGCCCTCGGCACGGCCCAGGTCGACGACGACATGGCCGAACTCGACGCGCTTGACTACGCCGGTGATGATCTCACCCATGCGGTCCTTGAATTCTTCGAACTGGCGCTCGCGCTCGGCGTCGCGGACCTTCTGGAAGATGACTTGCTTGGCGGCCTGCGCGGCGATGCGGCCGAACTCGATCGGGGGCAGCGGATCGACGATATAGTCGCCGATCGCGGCACCCGGCTGGAGCTTCTCGGCACCCTTCAGGTCGACCTGCTTGAAATAATCGTCGACCGCTTCGACCACTTCGACGACGCGCCACAGGCGAAGGTCGCCGGTCGTCGCATCGAGCTTGGCGCGAATGTCGTTCTCCGCACCATAACGCGCCTTGGCGGCGCGCTGGATCGCATCCTCCATCGCCTCGATGACGATGCCCTTGTCGATCATCTTCTCGGTCGCGACCGAATTGGCGATCGCGATCAGCTCGGCGCGGTTGGCTGTAACGCCAGTCGTTCCTGGGGTGGCCATCAATCCTGTCCTTCTTCTTCGAATTCGTCGGCGCCCTCGTCCGAAAGCGGCGCGGTTGCGGCTAAAAGTCTGTCGGTAATGAGCAGCTTGGCGTCGGCGACCTGGTCGAACCCGATCGTCATGCGCTCGTGCTTCTTGACGTCGATCGCGATGCGATCGCCGTCGAGGCCTGCCAAGTCGCCGGTCAATTGCTTGCGGCCGTCAACCTCGTCCACCAGCTTGATCCGCGCCTCGTGCCCCGTCCAGTCGGCGAAGTCCTTGAGCCGGGTCAGCGGGCGGTCGATCCCCGGCGACGAGACTTCGAGACGATAGGCCTCCGCGATCGGGTCGATTTCATCGAACTTGTCGGAGATACGGCGCGACAATTCGGCGCAATCGTCGATCATCAGCTGGCGCGTATCGGGCCGCTCCGCCATGACCTGAAGCGTCAGGTCGTCGCCGCCGCCGAACATCCGCACGCGCACGAGATCGAAGCCGAGCGCTCGCGCCTCGGGCTCGATCAATTGCGTCAGTCGGGCGATGTCCGCCATGTCAGGCCTTAGTCCAGATAAGCAGGTTTGGCGCCGGGAAGCTGGAGCTTCCCGACCTCTTCACCTGGCGATGTAGAGATTGTGGCGATGATATAGGCGTATCGCCGGGCATGGGCAAGAGCGGTTGTCGGCTGTTCCACACCCCGCGAGAACGACGGCGGATTCAGCGGTACTGCAACGATTCGTTAACCACTGTCACCTAGCTTTCCTTCATGTTTCAAAGCCCGATCGTCGCCGCCGATGCGCCCCCGGTCACGCCGGCCGCCTTCCGTCAGCAGATGCTGATCGAGACGGGTCAAGGCTATACTGCGTTCCGCAAGACGCTCGCCCCCCGGTACGGCCGCGTGTTGATGGACATCGCCCTCGGCTACGCTGCGCTTGTCGGCTTGCTGGTGCTGATCGCCCAAGCCGACGGGTTCAGCGCGGCAACGCTCGGCGCGGCGACACTCGGCGCCGTCGGCGTCGGCTTCTTCGTCGCCTATCTGCAGCTCTTCATTCACGAAGGCGCGCACTACAATCTCGCGGCAACCCGCCAAACCAACGATCGTCTCGCCGACTGGCTGATTTGCTGGCAGGTCGGCACATCGATTGACGGCTATCGCGCCACCCACGGGGAACATCACCGACATCTGGGCAAGCCAGGCGACACCGAAGTATCGTATCGGCATGCACTCTCGCCGCGCTTCGTGTTCGAGATGCTGACCGGCATACACGCTGCTCGGGTCTTCGCCGGCCGCAAGGCCGAACCGAACGCACGGTCGGTGCAAGCCAGCCGCGTTCCCCTGTTGCGCGGCGTGTTCATCCACGGTGGGCTGGTCGCCGGTTTAGTGTTCGCCGGGGCATGGTCCGCGGCGCTCGCATGGTGCGGCGGCATCGCGGTGGCGTTCCCGTTCTTCGCAACGGTGCGGCAGTTGCTCGAACATCGCCCGACCCCCGGCATGGTCGACGAAGGGGATGCGGTAACGCGGCTGTTCGGCGACGGCGTCTTCGCGCGTGTGTTCGGCGGCGCCGGCTTCAATCGCCATCTGCTCCACCATCTCGAACCGCAGATCAGCTATACGCGGCTGGGCGACCTCGAGACCTATCTGCGCCACACGTCCATGGCCGAAACACTCGACGCGCGTCGCGCCACCTATTTCGGCACCTTTGTCGAACTCATACGGGACCGCAATCGATGACTTGCCTCGCTTGCGGCTCGGCCGCGACGCGCCACTGGGCGACCGCGCATGACGTCGAATATCTCTCGACGCCGGAAACCTTCGACTATGTGCGGTGCGGAGATTGCGATGCCTTGTCGATCGACCCGGTGCCGCGCGATCGTCTCGGCGAGATCTATCCCGACACCTATTACAGCTTCTCGCCCGGCAAGCTGTCGATCGCCGAACGCATCAAACAGGCGCTCGATCGCCGTACGTTTCGCAAGCTTTTCGCAGGAGTCGCCGGCGACCGGTTGGCGGCGCTCGACGTCGGCGGCGGCGCGGGCTGGTTGCTGACCCAGGCGCGATCGGTCGAACCGCGGCTGACCGACACGCAGGTCGTCGACATCGATGGATCGGCAGAGGCCGCCGCACGCGCGGAAGGGCATGATTTCTATCGCGGACGGATCGAGGATTTCGAAACCACGCGGCGCTTCGACGTCATTTTGATGCTCAACCTTATCGAGCATGTCGACGACCCCGTCGTAGTGCTCGCCAAGGTGCGCGGGCTGCTGAAGCCGGGCGGACGCGTGCTGGTGAAGACGCCGAACCACGACAGTCTGGATGCGCGACTGTTCCGCAGTCACAGCTGGGGCGGCCTCCATGCGCCGCGCCACTGGGTGGTGTTCACGCCCGAAAGCTTTCGCAAGGCCGCGGCGTGCGCCGGCCTGTCGGTCGACCGGCTCAGCATGACCCAAGGCGCGCCCTTCTGGGCCGTGTCGACGCTCGAATGGCTGCAGCGCAGGCGGCTGGTGTCGATCACACGGACGCGACCGATGTGTAACCATCCGCTGTTCGGTCCGCTGCTAGCCATATTCGGCGCGGTCGATATGGTACGCGGGCGGTTCGCGCGGACATCGCAGATGTTCGTGGAGCTTTCGGCAACTTAAACCGGACGCTAGTCGTTTTTCCGGAAGCTCTCGTTTTTTTCGGAACCAAGGACATGATACGGTTTGCTGCGATCGCCCTGACGCTTGCCGGAGCGTGTTCCGCCGCGCCGCAGGATCAAACGCCTAAGGCATCGACCCGAGTGCCGAGGAATTCGCCTGAGGACCTCAGCGTCAGGAATGTACCGGCAACAATTGGCCGCGCGAACCTTCCCGCGACCCAGCCACCGTTCAACGTCGCGACGATCGGCAATTTCACCGAGCCGTTCGCGATGGCGTTTCTGCCAGATGAGCGGCTGCTGGTGACCGAGAAAGCCGGCCGACTGAAGCTGCGCGCGGCAAATGGCTCGGTCGTGGTCATCGCGGGAGCGCCGTCCGTCGCGAAAGGCGGGCAAGGTGGGCTGCTCGACGTCGCGATCGCCCCCGATTTCGCGACGAGCAAGACGATCTACCTGAGCTATTCCGAGCCGGGCGCCGAGGGGAGCGCGCTGGCGCTGATGCGTGCGACGCTCGATGAAGGCGCGAACACGCTGACCAAGACCGAAGTCATCTGGCGCTCCGGATCGAACGGTCCGGGCGGGCAATTCGGCGCCAACATCCTGTTCTCCCCCGACGGCCGATATCTGTTCCTCAGCTCGGGCGAGCGTCAGCGCTTCACCCCGGCGCAGGACCCGAAGCAGGCGCTCGGCAAGGTTCTGCGCCTCACGCTCGACGGCAAGGCCGCGCCGGGCAACCCGATGTTCGCAGCTGGCGGGGTCGAAGCGATGACCTGGTCGACGGGGCACCGCAATACCTACGGCATGGTCTTTACTCCCGATGGCCGGCTGTGGGAGGAGGAAATGGGCCCGCGCGGCGGCGACGAGCTCAACCTCATCCTGCCCGGCAAGAATTACGGCTGGCCGATCGTGTCCAACGGCGACAATTATTCGGGCCAGCCGATTCCCGACCACCCGAGCAGGCCGGAGTTCGAAGCGCCGAAGCTTTGGTGGAACCCGTCGATCTCGCCGGGCGGGATGATCTATTATTCGGGCGGCATGTTCCCGGAGTTGAAGGGATCGCTGCTGATCACCGCGATGTCTGACGCCGGGCTGATGCACGTGACGCTGGCGGGCGACACCGCGAGTCCTTCGCATTTCTGGGACTTCGGCACGCGGCTGCGCGACATCGCGCAAGCGCCCGATGGGTCGATCTGGCTGCTCGAGGACGAAGGCAAGCTCGTGCGGCTGACGTCTAATAAGTAGCGCGCGGCTATGCTGTTTGGGGAAGCGGCACTTCCTTCGTCGGCCATATCGTGCCGAGCATGTCGCGCAACCACCGCTTCAGCCGATCGCATAGCGGCGTTACCAAGCCGACGCCCAGCCCGATCGCGAGCGTCGTGCCGATGATCGTCGCAGCCGATTGCTGCGGCCATGGGCTGATCGCCGCGAGGAAGAACATGGCCGGGCGATGCATGGCGTAAAGCGGGAACGTCATTGCTCCCAGGAACCGCACGACCGCGACCGCGCGGGGCGCCGTCCCGATCGCTCCGCCAAACAATTTATGGGCAGCGACAAGATGCACAGCCACAGCGATCGCAACGGCGTAGTCCTGCGCCAGATTGCGATTGAGTTCCTGGCGCGCCCACGGAAAATGCAACCCGAAATTCATGGCCGGGGAAGAAGGCAGCAGCCAGGGAATGACGGCAATCGCGACGATAGACGCCAGCCAGAAGATTAGCGGTAGCGGCAAGGCGTGTGCCAGTGCGTCCCGCCAGCGATACAGGAAGAAGCCGAGCGCCCAGAGCGGCGCCAACGCGACAATGGTGCGGCCGGCGACCGCAAAGACGACGAGCGCCAGGATGATAGCGACGCGGGGACGGGCGAACATTATCATCCCGGCCACCAGGTAATAGGCTGCCTCGAAACTGAGCGACCACCACGGTCCGTTGCTTCCCGGACCGATGCCATGGAAGCCGAACGCCTGAAACTCGTTGATCAGGAAGGAGGAAGCGGCGTATCCGCCCGCGGTCATCGGTTTGGGCGAGACGATATGCTCCGCGTACAGCGCGGGGTCGAGCCATTGACCCCAGCTATCGAGCAACAAGGTCAGCAGCAGCGCGGGGATCACCACCGAATATAACCGCGACAGCCGGCTGATCGCGTAGCTGCGGGCATCCCGCTCACGGGTCGCGACGACATAAGCGATGACATAGCCAGAAAGGACGAAAAAGACTGTCACAGCGGGCGCGCCATACTGTTCGTAGAGCGACAATGGAGCGCCGCGAGCGACGGCCGGCACAAAGGGATATTTTGCTATGTGGTTGACGTAGACGGCGACGGCAGCGGTGAAGCGCAATACGTCGAGGTATAGCGAGAATGCAGCCGGCAGCTGATCTTTGCTCGCCATTCCACCGCCCCGGCCGTTACTCTAACGTAACAATACGCCGCCCTTGGCGGACGTGCAATCCTACGGCCTGACGATCAGATAGTTCATCCGCGCCACCGCGATCGGCTTCAATGGGTCGTCCTGCCACGCGGTCGCTTCGACATTGGCTACGCGGGTGCCGAGCCGCGTGACGACGCCGCGGCTGCGCGTTTCCTTGTCGCGGCCGCCGCGCATGAAATCGACGGTGACGTTGATCGGCTTGATCTCGCCTCCGCCCTCGGTTTGGAGTGCCTCGTGCAGCGCGACGATCGCCGCCATTTCCATCAGCCCGCTGATCGCGCCGCCGTGAAGAAAGCCGGGACGGCCGAGCACTGCGGTCGCGAACGGCATCATCAGCACGGGCGCGCCCTCGTCGCCGGGTTCGATGACCAGCCCGAGCAGATCGCCATAAGGTGGCATCTTCATCATCGCGGGTAGCCCCCGGGCGCCATGAAGGTGCCCGCGACGTGCGCCAGCGGATCGTCGGGGTCGCCGTCATGCGCTTGCCCGCGGACGAAGGCGATCGAGCGCGTCAAGCGATAGCATTCGCCGCGCCCGATCACCGTCTTGCCGGGTGTCGCGGGGCGCAGATAATCGACGCGCAGGTCGAGCGTGGCGTGCGCGACGAAGGCGTCGGCGCGCAGCCACACGCCCAGGCTCGTCGCCATGTCCATCAGCGACAGGATCGGGCCCGACGCTATGACCCCCGTGGCGAGATTGCCGACCAGTTTCTCGTCATAAGGTAACGACAGCTCGGCCCAGTCGGCACCGTGCGCATGATATCGGATGCCCAGCGCCCCGCCATGCCCGAGGCCGGCACGGAAAAAGCGTTCGGGATCGAAGCCGGTGAAACCACTCATGTCTCGGATGCCCTAGCAACCGGTTGCTCGCACTGCCACCGCCGTCTAGCCTCGCGCCAAAGGAGAGGCGATGCATCCGAGCGTCCATGCGCAGGCGACCCCCGACAAGGCGGCGTTGATCGTCGCCGAGACCGGCGAGACGTGGAGCTATGCCGAGCTCGACCGCCGCTCCAACCGCGTCGCGCACCTGTTCCGGGCGCGCGGCCTCGCGGTCGGCGATACCGTCGCCTATTTCCTCGATAACGTACCCGATTTCTTCGCGTTGACCTGGGGCGCGCAGCGCGCCGGGCTGTTCTACGTCTGCATCTCGTCGAAGCTGACCGCGCCCGAAGCGCTATATATCGTCGAGGATTCGGGGGCGAGACTGGTCGTCGCGTCGGCGGCGCTTAGCCATGTGGTCGAGCGGTTGGGGCCGATGATCGGCGACCGCGGCAAGCTCGTGCTGGGCGGCGCGGTGATCGGCTGGCAGAACCTCGAGGACGCGCTCGCCGAACAGCCT
Source organism: Sphingomonas sp. (assembly GCA_039920225.1). Classification (GTDB taxonomy): domain Bacteria; phylum Pseudomonadota; class Alphaproteobacteria; order Sphingomonadales; family Sphingomonadaceae; genus Sphingomonas. The sequence continues at coordinate 21,790 of JBDSED010000056.1, read as the reverse complement.
GACACGCCGATCGCCGACGAGCGTGCCGGGATCGACATGCTTTATTCGTCGGGCACGACGGGGAGGCCCAAGGGCGTGCGTGTCGCCCTGCCCGAGGATCCCAACCCCGCTGCGGCCAACGTGCTGATGCAGCTTGCCGCCGGGCTCTACGGGTTCGGGCCCGACAGCATCTATCTCAGTCCCGCGCCGATGTATCACGCCGCGCCCTTGCGCTGGTCGATGACGGTGCATCGGCTGGGCGGGACGGTGATCATGATGCAGCATTTCGATCCGCTTGCCGCGCTGGCGGTGATCGAAACCTATCGCGCCAACTGCAGCCAGTGGGTGCCGACGCATTTCGTCCGCATGCTGAAGCTTGAGCCGGAAATGCGCGCGCGCCACGACATTTCCAGCATGAACGCCGCGATCCACGCCGCCGCGCCGTGCCCGATCCCGGTCAAGGAAAAGATGATCGAGTGGTGGGGGCCGGTGATCTACGAATATTACGCCGGGTCGGAAGGGAACGGCTTCACCTCGATCACGTCGGCGCAATGGCTCGAACATAAGGGGTCGGTGGGCAAGCCTGCGTACGGCGTCGCGCATGTCTGCGGCGAGGATGGCGAGGAATTGCCGCCGGGCGCTGAGGGCCTGATCTATTTCGAAGGCGGCGGGCAATTCGAATATCACAACGATCCGGCCAAGACCGCAGAGGCGAAGAACGCGCACGGCTGGTCGACGCTCGGCGATATCGGGCGATTGGACGAGGACGGATTTCTGTATCTGACCGATCGCAAGAGCTTCATGATCATCTCTGGCGGCGTGAACATCTATCCGCAGGAAATCGAGAACCGGATCATCATCCACCCCAAGGTCGCCGACGTCGCGGTAATCGGCGCGCCCGATCCCGAGATGGGCGAGCGCGTCGTCGCGGTGGTGCAGCCGGTCGATATGGCCGAGGCCGGGCCGGCGCTGGCCGAGGAACTGACCGCGTGGTGCCGCGAGGAACTGTCGGGCGTGAAGATGCCGCGCCAGATCGACTTCACCGCCGAACTGCCGCGGCATGCGACGGGGAAGCTCTACAAACGCTTGCTGCGCGACCAATATTGGGGCGAGAGCAATTCTCGGATTGTCTAACCTGTTCCCCCGCGTAGGCGGGGGTCCAGGGTAACGGAGCGCAGCGTTTGCGACTCTGGACCCCCGCTTCCGCGGGGGAACAAGGAGGAAGAAATGAACGACCGCGTATCGATCACCGTCAGCGACCAGATCGCCGACGTCCGCCTGACCCGTGCCGACAAGATGAACGCGATCGACCCTGCGATGTTCGCTGCGATCGGCGAGGCGATCGACAGCCTCGCGGGCCGCAACGACGTGCGGTGCGTCGTGCTCTCGGGCGAGGGCAAGGCGTTCTGCGCGGGGCTCGACATGGCGAGCATGCAGGCGGGCGGATCGGGCACCGGGCGCGGGCGCAACGACCAGGGCAGCATCCTGCCCCAGCACGTCACCTGGGGCTGGCGGCAATTGCCGATGCCGGTGATCGCCGCGGTTCACGGCGTCGCGTTCGGCGGTGGCTTCCAGATCATGTCGGGCGCCGACATCCGCATCGCCGCACCCGGCAGCCGCTTCGCGATCCGCGAAAGCTATTGGGGCTTGGTGCCCGATATGGCGGGTTGGCCAATCTGGCGCGGGCTGGTGCGCGACGACGTGTTGCGCGAGCTCGCCTATACCGCGCGCGAGTTCGACGCCGACGAGGCGCTCGCCCACGGCTTCATCACCCGCATCGCCGACGATCCGCGCGCCGCCGCGATGGAACTCGCGACCGCGATCGCCGGCCGCAGCCCGCACGCGATTCGCGGCATCAAGCGGCTCGCCAATGCCGCGCACGACGCCGACCCGCGCGCGCTGCTCGAAATGGAAACCGACGAGCAGGTAGCCGTCATTGGCAAACCCAACATGATGGAAGCCGTCGCCGCCAACATGGGCAAGCGAGCGCCCGTCTTTCGGGACTGACGGGGTCAGCCGTAGGCGCGGGCGAAGAACACGACCACCGTCACGCCGGTCACCAATAAGGTCCAGGCCCGCACCCAGCCCGCGGGCAGTTTCTTGCCTACGTGCGCCCCCGCCCAACCCCCGACTACCGCACCCGCCAGCATCGGCAGACACGCCGACCACCGCACCATCCCCGCCGCGATGAAGACGATCGCTGCAGCCAGATTGGCGACAGCAAGCATCAAGGTGCGCGGCGCGAACAGTTCGCGCGGCGTGTGGCCGACGAGTAGCCCGTAGGTCGCGGTGGTCATCAACCCCACCCCGCCGCCGAAATAGCCCCCGTAAATGCCGAGCATCAATTGCGCGCTCAGCAGCGTGCGGCGCCCGATCGTCACGCGATTCTGCAGCCACGCCGCCGCGCTTTTGCCGAAGGCCAGCACGACGAACGCGTAAAGCACCAACCACGGAATGATGACGTCGAACGCATGGCTGGGCGTCACCACGAGCAGCACGCTTCCCACCAGCCCGCCGGCAAAAGTGATCGCAGCAAGCAGCTTGACCGGCACTCCGCTGAGCGGCGCGAGTTCGTCGCGAAACGCCCAGGCGCTGGTCCCCGCCCCCGGCAATAGCGCGACATTGGACGTCGCGTTGGCGATATTCGCGGGCAATCCCAGCGCGAGGAGCGACGGCAAGGTCGCGAACGTTCCCCCGCCCGCCAGCGCGTTCATCGCCCCGCCGACGAATCCGGCCGCAAGGGCGAGCAGCAAAGCGGCGATAGTCACCGCCCGCTCATCGCGGCCACGCCCGTCATTGTCCATAACGCAAAGAGCCGGCGGCCTTCCGGCCCCCGGCTCTTCAACGCTGTACTACGCAACAGGCTTCAGGCGAAGCGGACTCGCATGCTCGTCTTCGGACGACGGCGCACCGTGTAGCCGAGGCCGACGAAACCGAGCATCATCATCGCCCAGGTCGTCGGCTCGGGCACGGAAGTGGTCAAATTGGCCGTTCCGTTGAAATTGCCTCCGCCCGGTCCGAACGTAAGATCGTACCGCACCGTCTCCGAGAAGGGCAGCGTCAGCGTCAGCGGGTTGACGCCCAGGAATGTCCCGGTCCCGCTAAACGACGCGGTTTGCAGCTGGGTGCCGCCGAACAAAGCGTTCGCCGCACTGTAGTACGTGCGGAGTACGACGTTCGCGTTAGAGATCGTGTTCGACGTGAACGAGCTGGCGAGCGCACCGCTGAACGCGTTCAGGTCGGTCTGGGTAATGAAGATGCTGAGCGTGCCGCCGGGGCTTCCGGCCTGCTGGATATTGACCGACTGCGTAAGCAGATTCGGCTGGAGCAACAGCGGGAACCCCGTGCCGTTGGTGTTGAAGAAATAACTGCCGTTGGTGGTGTTGTAATTGACCGACCCGGTGCCGGAATCCAGCGCCACTTGCGTGATCGGGCCACCATTGAACGAAACGCCAATGAAGATCCCGGCCGATGCCGGCATCGCTGCGGCGAGAGCCATGCTGGACGCCGCCAACGCGAAAAGAAAACGCTTCATACGCAACCCCTTTACTGGGACGCGCACCGACGACGACCGTCGAGCATCGCTCCCGCAACGACGAAAGAGGGAGCGCACCGCGCCCGGTCCATATCGCGTCGACACGATGCAAGACGTTAATTTGTCGTAAAGGTTGCACGCCGCGAGCAGTTTTTTGCTCCTGCAATACCTGTGTCCGATTTTGGGACGAGTTAGCCGACTCCGATAATCGTTCCGTCGTTCGTCGCACAGCCGAGCCGGGGACGCTTGGCCGTGGAAGGTCGAGGACGATCAAGAGGCGGCCGCTTCGCTGATGATGGCAATCAACAGGACGCTGAGCCATACGCCTCCGACGACGTAGACCTGCTATTCGGCTGGCGGCGCGATGGCGGCGGGATCGAGCAACCTGATTGGCGGCTGGGGCAATGGCTTAATCTTTTCGAGCGAGGACGATACATGGCCGGCTGGCTACGCGAAGGCGGCAGCGCGTCGATCGAGCACGGCCGCTGGATCCTCGATCCATTCCTCGGCAAGGTGTCTTACGGCCGCGTTTCACTGGTGCTGGGCGACGGCAGCCGGGCGAGCGCCGCATCGATGAAGGTGTTCAACTTCAGCGGCGGCGTCGCGGTGCCGAGCGGCGTGCCGGGGTTCGTAGCCTATCCCTATGGCGATTATCCGGCGCGCTATTTCCAGCGGACCGACTATCTGTCGTTCACCGCCGTCGCCAATACCGGCGGCACGTTCGGCGCCAATGGCTCGGTCCGCTTTAACGGCGCGACGATCCGCGTCACCGGCCCCTCAGGGACCCTCGCGGTGACCGACGTCGCCAGCGACAACGACGGTTACGGCGTCGCCAACAGCGTGCAATGGCGCGTCACCGGGCTGCAGTCGGGCGTCACCTATGCGGTGACGATCAGCGCAGTGACCGGCGCGCCGCAGAGCAGCTACATCTACGCGTTCCGCATCACTAGCCGAGCGCGGCGAGCTTTTCCTCGGCCTGGCGGTCGAGCTCGGCGCGGCTTTTCTTCTCGCTCGCGGTCTTGAGCTGGCCGCATGCCGCATCGATATCGCGCCCACGGGGCGTGCGCACCGGCGCCGAAATGCCCGCCTCGAACACGATATTCGAAAACGCCCACACGCGCTCCGGCGTCGAGGTGTCGTACGGCGCGCCCGGCCACGGGTTGAACGGGATCAGATTGACCTTGGCGGGCAGTTTGTATTTGCGGATCAGCCGGACGAGTTCGCGCGCGTCCTCGTCCGAATCGTTCTTGTCCTTGAGCATCACATATTCGAACGTGATGCGCCGCGCATTGTTGGCGCCGGGATAGTCGGCGCACGCCTGGAGCAACTCCTCGATCCCGTATTTGCGGTTCAAAGGCACGATCTCGTCGCGCACTTCCTTGGTCACCGCGTGCAGCGAGACCGCCAAGTTAACCCCGATCTCCTCGCCCGCGCGCGCCATCATCGGGACGACACCCGACGTGCTGAGCGTGATCCGCCGCTTCGATAGCGCAAGCCCGTCGCCGTCCATCACCAGCTTCAGCGCGTCGCGGATATTATCGAAATTATAGAGCGGCTCGCCCATCCCCATCATCACGATGTTGGTGAGCATCCGCCCCTCGGGCTGGCTGGGCCATTCGCCGAGCGAATCGCGCGTCAGCATGACCTGGCCGACGATCTCCGCCGGGGTCAGGTTGCGCACCAACCGCATCGTTCCGGTATGGCAGAACCGGCAGTTGAGCGTGCACCCGACCTGGCTCGACACGCACAGCGTGCCGCGATCGGCATCCGGGATGAACACCATCTCGTAATCCTGCGCGTCGGGCGAGCGCAGCAGCCATTTGCGCGTGCCGTCGGTCGACACTTGCGTCTCGATAACCTCGGGCCGGCTGATCACGAAGCGATTGGCAAGCCAGGCGTGGAGCGTCTTCGAAATGTCGGTCATCACCGAAAAGTCGGTCGCGCCGCGATTGTAGATCCAGTGCCACAGCTGCTTGGCACGCAGCTTGGCCTGCTTGGGCTCGAGCTGCGACGTCTCGAGCGCCATGCGCAGATCGTCCTTTGACAGCCCGAGCAAGTCGATCCGCCCGTCGGCGCGCGCCACGACGGCGCGCGGCACGGGCACGGGATCGATGTGCCCGGGAATGGGCATGAGGGCCGACGACGCTGTCTGCATGCCGACGCACATAGGCGAAAAGGGCGAACTTTTCTAGGGCGGTTATCGGCGGCAGGCGAGTGCCGCGGCGTCGATCGCGGTGGCGCCGCCGGATAGCGCATAGGTGTCGGCGAACGGCGATCCGTCGCGGCCCAGCGCCTCGACGCTGAGCGAGCGGCTCGACCGCATCGCCGCGACGATCGCAGCGTCGGTCCGCGCGTCGGGCGCCCACGCGTCCGAGTCGCCCGCCACCAGGTAGAACCGCCGATCGCCAACCGACAAGGTGACGCGGGCGGTTCTGGCGCGGGCGCGGCTGAGGCGGACGTGGAGCTGGTTGCGGATGTTCTGGCCGGGCCAGGCGGCGACGCTGAGGAACCCCGCGCGTTGCGCCGCGTCCACCGGCTGCGCGATCGCGAAGCAGCGCCGCGGGTTCGCATCGCTGAACGCCCCCCAACCGCCGTACACGCCGATCGTCTCGCGTGCGCCGAGCAACAGCAGTGCGACCAGCATGCTCATACGCGTTCCCCGCCGCCGCCGAGATGGACGATCGTCTCGACCCCGCGTTCGATCATCACCAGCGATCCTTGCGGCAGATGCCCGGCCGCCGGCGCACCGAAGCGCTCGACGACCGCTGCGCCGGTCATCACCCCGCGCATCACGCGGCTCGAAATGCCGTGCATGATGACCAGCCGGTCGCCGTCATCGTCGTTGGTGTCCGCAAGCCAGCCCGACACGCGCTCCGCGATCTGGTGATAAAGCTCGCCGTCGGGCGCCGACAGCAGCAGCCCGCTCGGCCGGTCGATCACGTCCCCGGCCTCGGCAATGACGTCGGCATAATAGCGCCCGCCCCAACTCCCCATGCCGATCTCGGTCAGCCGCGGATCGGTGTTGGCTTGATGCCAGTCGAGCCCGACATGCTCGGCGATCACCGCCAATGTCTGGAGCGCGCGCCCGGTCGGCGACGCCCACAACGTCAGCGCGGGCTTGTCGCCGAGCACGTGAAAGAGCGCTTCGCCCATCTCGTCGGCCTGCGCGAACCCCGCGCGGGTCAGCGGCGTGTGCGGCGCTTCGCCCTGCAACCGGGCGGCGGCGTTGAACACGGTCTCGCCATGTCGGGCGATGAAATCGCGGCCCCGCCGGTTGGTTTTCATGGCCCGCGTTTCAACCCCCTGTGGCGTGAAAGCAACGGGTTTCCGCGTTTATCCGAGGTTCATGCAACCTCTTTCGGGGCTTGGGCGATTGAGCCGCCCACCCACGGTTTCGGGTGGAATATATGGAGTTGTTTTATGCGTAGTTTCGTTCTCGCCGCCGCCAGCCTCGCCGCGCTGGCCGCTTCCCCCGCTCTCGCCCAGTCCGGTCCGCCGTCGGATCCCGACACCGAGTTCAGCGGCCCGCGTGCCGGCGTCCTGCTCGGCTACGACCGCGTTCAGCCGGGCCAGATCGCCAATTCGAACATCGACGACAGCAATTCGGCCGACGGCCTGACCTATGGCGGCGATGTCGGATACGATATCCAAAGTGGTCGCTGGGTGTTCGGTGCCGAAGGCGCAGTGATGGGGTCGACGGCCAAGGTGACGAACAACCCGTCGGCCGCCGGTGCGCTCGGCTATGGCCGCATCAAGGCGGGCCGCGATCTCTATGCAGGCGTGCGGGTCGGCTACGCGGTCGCGCCGCGCACCTTGCTCTACGCCAAGGGCGGCTACACCAACCAGCGGCTCGATCTGGTCGCCTCGAACGGCACGACGCAGACTGGCCAGCACTATAATCTCGACGGCTGGCGCGCGGGCGCCGGGCTCGAGCAGAAGCTCGGGCGCAACACCTATGCCAAGGTCGAATATCGCTATTCGAACTACGGCAACGCGCGGCTCGAATATCCGAGCGGCGGCAACACCAACAACTTTTCGGTCGATACCGACCGGCACCAGGCGGTCGTCGGGTTGGGCTTCCGCTTCTAAGCAACCGCGTTGCAGCAAAAGCTGTGGGAAACAGGGGTCGGAGCGCTTGCTCCGGCCCCTTTTCTCGGTAAGGAAAGGAGACGGCAAATTGCCCCCGGATTCGATACGTCTGGCGGGAAGAATTGGGCGACGGCCCGGGGGATTTGAGATGAAGGCGACGATCGAACGTGCAACGCTCCTCAAGGGGCTGAGCCATGTCCAGTCGGTGGTCGAACGCCGCAACACCATCCCGATCCTGTCGAACGTGCTGATCGACGCGACCGCCGATGGCCAGTTGAAGCTGATGGCGACCGACCTCGATCTCCAGATCAACGAAAGCGTCGCCGCCGCGGTCGAGCAGCCGGGCGCGACGACGGTGTCCGCGCACACCCTGTTCGATATCGCGCGCAAGCTGCCCGAAGGCAGCCAGGTCAGCCTGGCGGCGGCCGAGGGCAAGATGACGATCATGGCGGGCCGCGCGCGCTTCCAGCTCGGCACGCTGCCGCGCGACGATTTCCCGGTGATCGCCGAAGGCGAACTGCCGGTGTCGTTCGAACTGCCCGCCGAGACGCTCAAGCAGATCATCGACAAGACGCGCTTCGCGATTTCGACCGAAGAAACGCGTTACTATCTCAACGGCATCTTCTGGCACGTCGCGGACGACGGCGCGCAGCCGGTGCTCAAGGCCGCCGCGACCGACGGCCACCGTCTCGCGCGCGTCACGCTGCCGCGCCCCGACGGTGCCGAGGGAATGCCCGACATCATCATCCCGCGGAAGTGCGTCGCGGAATTGCGCAAGCTGCTCGACGAGATCGACGGATCGGTCGGCGTGTCGCTGTCATCGTCGAAAATCCGCTTCGACCTGGGCCAGGCGCTGCTGACGTCGAAGCTGATCGACGGCACCTTCCCCGATTACAGCCGCGTCATCCCGACCGGCAACGACAAGATCCTCAAGATCGACCCGCGCAGCTTCGAGGAAGGCGTCGATCGCGTCTCGACGATCGCCACCGAGAAGACCCGCGCGGTGAAAATGGCGCTCGATCGCGACAAGATCACCCTGTCGGTGACGAGTCCCGAGAACGGCACCGCGGCGGAAGAAGTCCCCGGCGATTATGCGGCGACCGGGTTCGAGATCGGCTTCAACAGCCGCTATCTGCTCGACATCCTCGGCCAGATGGAAGGCGACACGATCGAGGTCCACCTCGCCGACGCCAGCGCTCCGACCTTGATCCGCGAGAACGACAAGTCGCCGGCGCTGTACGTATTGATGCCGATGCGGGTCTGATCACCGGTCGGGCTCTACTCCGACAATTCCAGCAGCTTTCGTCTGAGCGCCGGCCAGTCGTCGAACTGCCACGATTCGGGCCGTTCGATACCGATGATCGGGTCGGTCTTGGTGCTCATCCGCTGCCACGTAACCGGCGCGCCGCCGATATAGCGGAACACCGCGACCATCGGATGGAGTGGATCGCGCTCCGATTCGTCGAGCACCACCGCCAGCCGGTCGCTGCGCAATCGCACCAGCGCGCCGGGCAGGAAGGTGCCCACCACGCGCGCAAACGCCCGGACCACGCGTTCGTCGAACGCGCCGCGCTCGGTCTTCAAGTGATCGATCGCCTCGCTCGACGGCCATTTCTTGCCGCCCGATGAGGGATTGGTTGCCTTGTCGTAGAAGTCGCTGACCGCCGCCATCTGCGCATAAACGCTGATTGCGTCGCCCCTCAGCCCCTGCGGATAGCCGGTCCCGTCGGGGCGTTCGTGATGGTTGCGGCACACGTCGAGCACGATCTCCGGCATGTCCGGCGTCGCACTGACGATGTCATGACCGCGCTGCGGATGCTCGCGCAATAAGGCTTCCTCTTGCGGCGTGAGGCGCGACGGCTTGTCGAGCACTTCCTGCGGCAACGTCGCCTTGCCGATATCGTGGAGCAGGCCGGCCAGCCCGGCGTCGCGGATCGATTCCGGGCTGAGCTGCAGTTCCTGCGCCAGCGCGATCATCCAGCCGCACACCGCGACCGAGTGGAGATAGGTTTGTTCGTGGCGCTCGCGCAGCCGCGTGATGCTGGGCAGCGCGAGCGGGTCGCGGACCAGCGACGCTGTTACGGCATCGACGATCTCGACCAGTTCGGTGGTTTGCAGCGATTTGCCGGCCTGGACGGCCGCGATCGATTCAGCCATCATATTGCACGCCACCCCGACGACGGCCCGAGCCCGCGCACACTCTTCCTGATGCGAGGCAGGGCGGCTGCGCAGATGCAGCTCACGGGCCTTGCCGAAGGTCGCTCGCGGTTGCGCAGCGGCCGGCTGCGCTTGTCCGGCACCACGCCAATCGCCGGATAACAAAGCGTCGCGATCGTCGGCCATGGGTCGTGAAAATCTCCGTCCAACGGCGGTTAGCGCATCCGGCACCTATTGGACGAATACCTGGATCAATTGGAAAAATCGGACAGAAACCGAGAGTTAAGCAGTTTTGCGGTGAAGTGGGTTGACCAAATCACCCAAATCGCTTACTAACATAAGTGTCAGTAAGGAATCAGACCGATGGCCGCTAAGCTCCCTCCGTTCCCCGGCACGACCGGACGTCGCGACTGGAAGACCGCGTTCGACGCGATCAAGAAGCTGCTCGCGAATGGCGACGACACGACGCAGGTGTTCCGCATCATGCGCGCGCTCAACGTCGGCAACGCGCCGATGAACTACGCCAGGCTCATCGCGACCGCCGAGGGGGGCCGTATGGCCTATGAGCGTCACGAACTGGCGCAAGTGTTCTCGCAGCCTGGTTATGCGAAGCAATTCGCGCCCGGCACGGTCGGCGCGTCCTACAATCACTTCCTCGAATCGACCGGCTATTCGGCCGACGGCCTCGCCGAGATATCGAATATCAATCAGGAAGAGATGATGCTTCATCCCTATGCCTGGTTCGGGCGGCGGGTGCGCGACACGCACGACATCTGGCACGTGCTGACCGGCTACAAGGCCGACGAGAGTTTGGGCGAAGCGGCTCTGGTCGCATTCTCCTATGCGCAAGTCGGCGGGCTCGGCTGGGCCTTCATCGGTGGCGCGGCGGCGCTCAAGAGCCGCAAGGTGACGGGCAACAATTTGTTCATGAAGGCAGTCTGGGAAGGCTATAAGCGCGGCAAGAAGGCCAAGTGGATTTCGGGCGAGGATTACGAGCAATTGCTGCACGAGCCGCTCGACCAGGCGCGCCAGCGGCTCGGCCTCGGCGAGCCGGTCGCCTATCTCAAGGCGCAGCGCGAGCTGGGCGCCGAAATGGCCTCGTACCTGAGCCAGCGCCGCGAGGAAAATGCCGCGCCGGAGAAGCTCGCGGCCTGACGCCAACTCAGCTAGGGCGAGCGCGATGCTGTCGCGCCTCGTCCTGACCGATTTCCGCAATCACGCAGAAGCCGTGCTCCATCCGGGGCGCGGCTTCGTCGTGCTGACGGGCGACAACGGCGCGGGCAAGACCAACGTGCTGGAGGCGGTGTCGCTGCTCGCGCCGGGGCGGGGGCTGCGGCGGGCAGCTTTGTCCGACATGGCGCGGCAGGGCGGTACCGGTGGGTTTGGCGTGGCGGCGACCCTTCACGGCGATTCGGAGATCGGGACCGGCACGCAAGCGGCCGCGCCTGAGCGGCGCATCGTGCGGATCAACGGTGCCACGGCAGCCGCGACCGTACTTGCCGAGTGGCTGACGGTGCTGTGGCTGACCCCGGCGATGGATCGGCTGTTCGTCGAGCCGGCGAGCGAGCGGCGGCGTTTCCTCGACCGCCTGACGCTCGCGTTGCGCTCCGACCATGCCAGCCACGCCAACCGCTACGAAGCGGCGATGCGCGCGCGCAACCGCTTGCTCGCCGAGGACGGCCCGCACGATCACGCGTGGCTGACCGCACTCGAAGCACAGATGGCCGAGCATGGCGCGGCGATCGATTCCGCGCGGCGCGAGACGGTCGCCGCCCTGTCCGAGCGGCTGGCCGGCCAACTGCCCGGGCCATTCGCGCGTGCTGGAGTCGGACTCGAAGGTTGGGATGGCGCGGACACTCTCGCCGCCGATCTCGCCGCCGGACGGCGGCGCGATGCCGCTGCGGGCCGAACTCTGGTCGGGCCGCATCGTGCCGATCTGGCGGTGACGCATGCAGACAAGGGGCAACCCGCCGCTCTTTGCTCGACCGGCGAGCAGAAGGCGCTGCTGCTCGGGCTGGTCCTCGCGCACGCCGAACTCACCGCCGAGCGCACCGGCCGGGCGCCCGTCCTGCTGCTCGACGAAGTCGCCGCGCATCTCGATCCTTCGCGCCGGGCAGCACTGTTCGAACGGCTGGCGCTGACCGGGAGCCAGGTCTGGATGACCGGCACTGAAGCTGCGCCCTTTGCCGACATCGCCGATGCGACGTGGTTCGTTGTGGCCGACGGTCGGATTACAGCCCGATCTTCTTCTCCAGCCAACGCGCCGCCGCCTCGGGGCTGACCTTCCCCACATCGCGGTCGACCATGTAATTGGCCTCGCGCATCGCGTCGACCGACACCTTGCCGATTAGCGGACGGAGCGCGGCGACGAACCGCTCGTCCTTCGCCAGCCGCGGCGCGATCGTCAGGATCGCGTCATAATTCGGGATCGCGCCGCGCGGATCGGTCAGCACGACGAGCTTGTCCGCCGCGATCCGCCCGTCCGACGAAAACGCCGAGATCACATCGGCCTGCCCGCTTTCGAGCGCGCGATACATGAAGGTCGGATTGTAGGCGTTGGCCGATCCGAAACGCAGCGGATAGACGGCGCGCACCGCCTTCCATTCGGGGCGTTCGAGGAATTCGAGGTCGGCGCCGAAGCTTAGATCGGGCGCTTTGGCGACGAGATCGTCGAGGCTCGTGAGCCCGAGCGCCTTCGCGCGGTCGCCGCGCATCGCGAAGGCGTAAGCATTCTCGAACCCCAGCCGCCCGAGCAGATTGAGCCCCTGCTTGCCTTCCCATCGCGCGATCTCGGCCAGCATCGCGTCGCGCGGCACGGTGTCGCTGCGCTTCATCTCGTTGGTCCAGATCGTGCCGGTATAGTCGATCGCGATATCGACATCGCTCGAGGTCAGCGCGGCGAACATCACGCCCGAACCGAGGCCTTCCTTATATTGGACGCGATACCCCGCCGCCTCGAGCCGGTGCCCGATCACACGGGCAAGAATGTATTGCTCCGAAAAGCCCTTGGCGCCGATCACGACTGTGGGCTTCGATGCTGGGAGCATCGGCGCCAGCGCGACCAGAATGCCCCCCACCAACACGCCGAGCGCGACCCAAACGCGCGCCCGCTTCCGTTTGGCGATACCGTGCTCGATCACGCCGAGCAGCGCGTCGACGGCGAGCGCCAGCCCCGCCGCGGCGAAACACCCGGCGAGCACCAGCGCCCAATTCTGCGTCTGCAGCCCGGCGAAGATCATGTCGCCCAGGCTCGGCTGGCCGACCGTGGTCGACAGTGTCGCCGCGCCGATCGTCCACACCGCCGCGGTGCGGATGCCCGCCATCAGCACCGGCGCGACCAGTGGCGCTTCGACCAGCCGCAGCTTCTGCCCGGCGGTCATCCCGACTCCGTCCGCCGCCTCGATCACCGCAGGGTCGATCCCGGCGAGCCCGGTGACGCCGTTCCGCAAAATCGGGAGGATCGCGTAGAGCGTCAACGCGAGCAGCGACGGCAGGAACCCGAGCGCCGGAATGCCACCGCCGACCAGCGTCGAGAGCGACAGCAGCAGCGGGTAGAACAGCGCCAGCAGTGCGAGGCTGGGGATCGTCTGGACGAGGCTGGCAAAGCCGAGCGCGATCCGCCCCACCGTGGGCACTCGCGCCGACCAAATTGCGAGCGGCAGGCTGAGCGCGATTCCGAGCACCAGCGCCGCCATCGCCAGCAACAGATGCTGCGCGAGCAGATCGGGCACGCGGCCGAGCGCTTCGAGGAAGTCGCTCACGCCCCTGCCTCCAGCGCGCCCAACCGCCGCATTTGTTCGCGCGGAACGGCGACAAGCGCCTGCGCTTCCTTGCCTCCCTCGCCCGCGAGCAAAGCCCTGGGCACCGCGTCGCCGACGATCTTCCCCTTATCCATCACCAGCACGCGATCGGCGAGGATCAGCGCCTCCGCCATGTCGTGCGTGACCATGATCGTGGTCAGCCCGAGCCGGTCGTGCAGCGCCCGGATCGCGGTGCCGAGCTGGTCGCGTGTGACGGGATCGAGCGCGCCGAACGGCTCGTCCATCAGCAGCAATTTGGGCTCGGTCGCCAGCGCCCGCGCCACACCGATGCGCTGGCGCTGTCCGCCCGACAGCGCGTCGGGCATCCGGCCTCCGAACGCTGCGGGCAGATCGACCAGCGCAAGCAGTTCGGCGACGCGATCCGCGGTCGCTTTCTGCCCCTCCAGCCGCAGCCCGATCGCAACATTGTCCGCAACCGACATATGCGGGAACAGCCCGATATTCTGGAACACGTAGCCGATCCGCCGCCGCAGCCGGAACGGATCGCCCGATGTCACGTCCGCGCCGTCGATCGCTACCGACCCGGCACTCGGTTCGATCAGGCGGTTGATCGTCTTGAGGAGCGTCGACTTGCCCGATCCCGAGCTGCCGACCAACGCGACGAAGCTGCCCCCAGCGATGTCGACCGACACGTCGTCAACCGCAATTGTGCCGCCGGGGTATGTTTTGCTCACGCCGCTTAGCGCAACGGAAGGGCCGGTAGCGGTCATCGGTGAAGTGTGAGTGAGCGGCGAAGGCGCGTCAAACACCTCGTTCGTCACACCGGACTTGTTCCGGGGTCCAACGTGCCCCAAGCTTTGTCGTCAGAGGATGGTTGGACGCCGGGACAAGCCCGGCATGACGGAATTGGGGGATGGTCATGGCGGATACCAAAGCGATCTTCATCACCGGCGGCGGATCGGGCATCGGTCAGGCTGTCGCGCAGCGGTTCGCGCGCGAGGGCTGGCGCGTGGGGATCGCCGACGTCAACGCGGCAGGCCTGCGCGCGACCGCGGCAATGCTGCCCGCGGGGATGGTCGACACCTACAACATGGACGTGCGCGACCGCGAGGCCTGGGTGAACAGCCTCAACGACTTCACCAACAAATCGGGCGGGCGACTCGACGTGCTGTTCAACAATGCCGGGATCGGCACCGGCGGCCCGATCGCGCAGATGAGCTTCGAGGACATGGACCGCGTCGTCGCGATCAACCTGGGCGGCGTGCTCAACGGGGCGAAGATCGGCCACGCCTATCTCAAGGCCACGCCCGGATCGTGCCTGCTCAACACGGCGTCGGCGTCGGCGATCTACGGCACGTCGGGGCTGGTGGTGTATTCAGCGACCAAGTTCGGGGTGCGGGCGTTGACCGAGGGCCTCGACGGCGAATGGTTCGGCGACGACATCAAGGTCCGCGACCTGATTCCCGGCTTCATCGACACGCCGTTGCTGCAAGGGCCGATCGAGGGCAGCAACCGGAATATCCGCGATGTCGTGACCGCTGCCGGGCTCGAACTGACCAGCGCCGCCGACGTCGCCGAGGCGGCGTGGCGCGCGGTGCACGGCGACGCCGTCCACACCTATGTCGGCAAGACCGCGTTCCGCCTCAAATTCGCGGCGAAATGGTTGCCGGGCCGGATGCGCAAGCAGATGCGGCGCGGGATCGCCACCCCGGAATAACGCCGTTGGTGCTGAGCTTGTCGAAGCACGGTTTCCGCAACACACCCTTCGACAAGCTCAGGGCGAACGGTGGTCAGTCGACCAGCGCGTCGATCGCCTCGGCCATCGCGACGTCCCGCGCCGACAGGCCGCCCGCGTCGTGCGTGGTGAGCAGGATATCGACCCGGTTCCACACGTTCGACCATTCGGGATGATGGTCGCTCTTCTCGGCGATCAGCGCGACGCGCGTCATGAACGCGAACGCTTCGGTGAAATCCTCGAACGTGAAACTGCGCGTGATCGCGTCGCGCGCTTCATCATAGTCCCACGCGTCGAGTTCATCGAGCGCCTCGGCGCGTTCGTCCTCGGTCAACTGGTCGACCATCGGCGCTCTCCCTTGCTTGCCGCGTGTCCGTTGCCCGGACTATGCCGGTCACCATGAGCGGGCAAGAGGCACGCGCCCCGGGCGCGGAGGAGATCGAGACGATTGCGCGCGCCACGCTCGCGTCGCTGCCGGGCCCGTTCGCCGCGCATCTCGGCGACGTGGTGCTGATCGTCGAGGAATTCGCCGACGACGCGACGCTCGATGCGCTCGGCATTGAGGACGCCTACGATCTGACCGGCGTCTACCACGGCCGCCCGATCGGTGAAAAATCGTCGATGGATTCGGGGTCGCCGCCCGACCGCATCCACCTCTATCGCCGCGCGATCCTCGACGAATGGGTCGCGGATGGCGAGGATCTGGCGACGCTGGTGCGCCACATCGTGATCCATGAGGTCGGGCATCATTTCGGGCTGTCCGACGCCGACATGCACCGGCTCGAGGACGAGGCGTGAGCTTGCTCGCGTTTCGCGATGTGACCTGCGTTCGTGGTGGACGGGTGTTGTTCGAGGCGCTGTCGTTCGCGCTTGAGCCGGGTGGGGCGGCGTTGGTCACCGGGGCCAACGGCGCCGGCAAGTCGAGCCTGATCCGCGTCGCGGCGGGGCTGTTACGGCCCGCCAGTGGGCGTGTTGAGGGCGATGCGCCATGCGCGCTGCTGACCGACGCCGCGTCGCTCGACGAGGAATTGCCGCTCGCGAAGGCGCTCGGCTTCTGGGCGGGCCTTGATGGACGAGGAAAGAAGGTCAACGACGCACTGACTGCGTTAGAGCTAAACGATCTCGCTGAGATTCCCGTTCGCCTGCTCTCGACCGGCCAGCGTCGCCGCGCTGCGTTTGCGCGCTTGGTCGTGAGCGGCGCACCGGTCTGGCTGTTGGATGAACCGGCCAACGGGTTGGACGCCGAGGCGCTTGGTCGGCTGGAAGACGCTATCGCCAGTCATCGGGCTGATGGGGGCACCGTGGTGGTCGCCAGTCACAGTCCGATCGCACTGCCGGACGCGCGCGCCATCCACTTACGCCTCCCCGGCGAAGGCCGGGGCCCAGTCACGAGCGGCCCGATGCTGGACCCCGGCGTTGACCTTCGGTCGACTTCGTCTCGCCGGGGAGGCGCAGTGTAAAGGTGCTCGCCCGTCTTATCATTCGCGACTTGCGGCGCGCGTGGACCGGCGGCGGAGCGCTGCTGCCGGTCGCGTTCTTCCTGCTCGTCGCGATCCTGTTCCCGTTCGCGGTCGGGCCGGACGCGGCATTACTCGCGCGAGTCGGCGGCGGGGTGCTGTGGGCGGCAGCGCTACTCGCGGCGTTGATCCCGGTCGAGCGGCTGGTCGCGCCCGATCTGGCGAGCGGGGTGATCGACCAGTTGCTGGTGCGCGGGCATTCCGCAGCGACGATCGCCGTCGCCAAGTTGGTCGCGCACTGGCTGAGCTTCGCCCCGCCGATCCTGCTCGCCGCCCTCCCCGCTGCCGCGTTGCTCGACCTGCCGCGCGAGACGCTCGTCCGAGTCGAGATCGGGCTGCTGATCGGCACACCCGGCCTCGCTGCGCTGGCGCTCGCGGTCGGTGCGCTGACCGCGAGCTTGCGCGGCGCAGGTGCGTTGGCGGGCCTGTTGATCCTGCCACTCGCGATCCCGCTGTTGATCTTCGGCGCGGGAAGCTTGGACGGCGGCTCTGGTGCGCTCAAGTTGTTGGCAGCCGTCAGCCTGCTGCTCGTCGCTGGCGCACCGTTTGTCGCCGGCGCGGCGATCCGCGCCAGTCTGGATTAGGCTTGCAATGTAGGATTTCGCCTGACAGCGTCTGGCGTGCTTGGGGCATTATCTTTTTATTTCATGTGGATGCTCAACCGGCAATACATCGCGCTAGTGTAAACCTGGTGTAAACTTAGGCAGTACTCAACGCCCCCAGCGCGCCCAGATCGCGGTCGGGAGGAGCAAGCCGCGGGCCTCTTCGCGCACCGCGAGCTCGCCCGCCTCGACCGTGCCAGGCAGCTCGGCGAACGCTTGGCTCACCAGCTCGCCGATCGCCAGCGCCGACATGCGTACGGCGTAGACAGTGAGGAACAGGAAACGTGATTTCTCGTCGAGCAGCTGGCGGCAATCCTGGATCAGCCCCGGCAAACTTTCTTCGAGCCGCCACACCTCACCCTCCGGCCCGCGGCCGAACTTGGGCGGGTCGAGCAGGATGCCGTCGTAACGCCGCCCGCGCCGCACTTCGCGCGCCGCGAACTTGGTGGCGTCGTCGACCATCCAGCGCACCGGTCGGTCGGCCAGCCCCGCGAACTGCGCATTGGCGCGCGCGCCCTCGACCGATTTCTTGGATGCGTCGACATGGACCATTTTGACGCCCTTGGACGCCAAAGCCAGCGTGCCCACGCCGGTGTAACCGAACAGGTTGAGCGCTTCCGCGTCCTCGACCCCGTCCAGCCGTTCGCGCATCCAGCTCCACACCGGCGCCATGTCGGGGAAGAAGCCGAGATGGCGAAACGGCGTGGTCTGCGCGGTGAAGGCGACGTCGTCCCATTTGAGCGGCCAGCCCTCGCGCGGGACCGGGCCATTATACTCCCAGCGTCCGCCGCCCTCTTCGTCGGAGCCGGGGATGAACTCGGCGTCGGCCTTCCACTCGGCGCTCGCCGGCGCCCACATTGCTTGCGGCTCCGGGCGGATGAAGCGGAAGCGGCCATAGCGTTCGAGCTTTCGCCCGTGCCCGCTGTCGATCAGACCGTAGTCGGCCCAGGGCTCGCCGATCAGCATGTCGAGTTTCATGCGGCAGTCTTGGCGATATACCCCGCCACCGCGTCGAGGGTGCCGGGCAGCGTTTCGTAGCGTTCCTCGCGCTCGAACAGATTGCCGATCCGCGCGGGCAGCGTCGGCCGCACGCCGGTCGCGCGTTCGACGGCGTCGCGGAACTTGGCGGGATGCGCGGTGGCGAGGGTCACCACCGGCACGTCGAGGCCACTCGACCGCGCCGCGCTGAGGCCGATCGCGGTATGCGGGTCGATCACCTGGCCGGCGCGTTCGCAGGCCCAGCGCATCGCCAGCGCCATGTCGTCGAGATCGACTCGCGCACTGCCGAACAGCGCTGCCGCGCCTTCGCGCTGCGCGTTGGTCAGGCGCATGGCTTTCGACGTTTCGAACCTGGCCATTTGGTTGCGCATCGCCGTGCCGTCGCGGCCGCCGAGATCGAACAGCAAGCGCTCGAAGTTCGAACTGACCTGAATGTCCATCGACGGCGTCGGCGTCGCCACCACGCCCTTCGCCGAATAGTCGCCCGCCGACAGCGCGCGGTGGAGGATGTCGTTGACGTTGGTCGCGACGATCAGTCTGGCGACCGGCAATCCCATCTTCGCTGCGACATAGCCGGCGAAGACGTCGCCAAAATTGCCCGTCGGCACCGAGAAAGCGACCGCACGCTCGGGCGCCCCGAGCCGGACCGCAGCGTAGAAATAATAGACCACCTGCGCCATCAGCCGCGCCCAGTTGATCGAATTGACCGCCGACAGCCGAAGGTGTCCGAGCGGCCCCGTCCCCGCGGCGTTGGCGTTGAACATCGCCTTCACCATCGCCTGCGCGTCGTCGAAACTGCCCTCGATCGCGATATTGTGGACGTTGGGCGCCAGCACCGTGGTCATCTGGCGGCGCTGGACGTCGGACACGCGGCCCTTGGGGTGGAGCATGAAAATCTCGACGTGCTCGCGCCCGGCCAGCGCGTCGATCGCCGCCGACCCGGTATCGCCGCTGGTCGCGCCGACGACAGTCAGCGGGCGGTCGGTGCCGGTCAGGAACTTCTCGAACAAGA
Source organism: Sphingomonas sp. (assembly GCA_039920225.1). Classification (GTDB taxonomy): domain Bacteria; phylum Pseudomonadota; class Alphaproteobacteria; order Sphingomonadales; family Sphingomonadaceae; genus Sphingomonas. The sequence goes on along the minus strand of JBDSED010000056.1, from coordinate 2,404 downwards.
GCCCGAGCAATTGCAGCGCGACATCCTTGAACGCGAGCGTCGGACCATGGAACAGTTCGAGCAGCCAGTGCTGGTGGTCGAGCTGGACCAGCGGCGTCACCGCATCGTGCGCGAACCGACCATACGCTTGCGTGCAGAGGTCGCGCAGTTCGCCTTCGCTCAGCGCATCCCCGACGAACGGCAGCATCACCCGCAGCGCGGTTTCGACATAGGATAACCCGGCCATCGCCGCGATCTCGGCACGGGTCAGCGTCGGCCAAACGTCGGGCAGATAGAGGCCGCCGTCGTTGGCCAGCCCCGCAAGCGTGACCTCGCGGAAATCAAGCGCGGGCGCAGTGCCCCGAGTGCTGACGTAGCGCATGCCTATTCCTTCCGCGCGCGCCGGCGCAGCGCGAGGCCGTAGATCACCAGCGCGATCGCTGCAAAGGCGAACCATTGCACGGCATAGGCCAGATGGTTGTTGGGGATCGACTCGATGCTCGGCACCGCATTGGCGGCCAGTCCGGGCACAGGGGTGTCCGCGACCAGCAGCAGGGGGCGTTGCGCCTTTTTGTTGAACAGCTCGGCGATCAGCGGCGTATCGCTCGGCGCGTGGCTGATCATGCCGGTGACGCGGCCGCCGGTCCAGGTCGGCTTGTAATCGACGTCGCGCGTCGTCCCGATCTGGACCGCGAAGCCGGGCCCTTCCGCGCCCGTCTTGCACTGCGCGATGATGCGATAGCCGGCCTTGCCCGCACCTTCGGTCGAAAAGCTGATCGGCTGGAGGCACATCGCGCCGGCGCGGCGGAACAGCAGATCGTCGCCGATCGGCGGGATCGGCATCGCGATCATCGGCTTGGACGGGTTGGCGGCGAGCACCGCCAGCGCGGCAAGCTTTTCGGTGCGGCGCTGGAGCTGCCAGATGCCGAGCCCGATCATCGCCACAACTGCGAGCGCGACGAGGATCGTCGGAATGACCGGCAGCCGCTTCACCGCGCGTCCTCGTTGCGCACTTCGGCCGCGCGGTTGCGGTATTCGAGCGCGATCAGCGCGCCCTTCGACGCGCGCAACGACGCCAATACCGCGCCTGCCGTGACCGGCACCCAGAGCAGGACGTGCACCCACCAGGGCGGATGCGCGGTCAGTTCGAGCACGATCGCCAGCTTCACGACGATCGCGCCGAGGATCAGCGTGAGGAACGCCGCCGGCCCGTCGCCGACGTTGAATCGGCTGAAGTCGAGCCCGCACGCTCTGCACTGGTCAGCGAACTTCGCCCAGCCGGCGAACAGCGTCGTCGCCCCGCAACGCGGGCAAAGTCCCTTGAGTGCGACCTGAGCTGGACTGGGTTCGGGCGCTTGGCCCGTCATCACCCGGCGTGGATCGGTGCGCCCCAGCCGCCCCAGACATAGATGGTGACGAACAGGAACAGCCACACCACGTCGACGAAGTGCCAGTACCAGGCGGCCGCCTCGAACCCGAAATGCTGGCGCGGGGTGAAGTCGCCCTTGTACGCGCGGATCAGGTTCACGATCAGGAATATCGTCCCGATGATCACGTGAAAGCCGTGGAAGCCCGTCGCCATGAAGAACGACGCGCCATAGTTCAGCCCCTTGAACGGGAATGGCGCCTCCGCATACTCATACGCCTGGATCGAGCTGAACAGTAGGCCGAGCACGATCGTCAGCCACAGCCCCTTCTTGACGCCGTCATTCTCGCCGACGCCGATCAGGCCCCACAGCCCCTTCATCGCGCCGCCGCGCTGGTTATGGATCAGCGCATGGTGCGCCCAGGTCACCGTGGTGCCCGACAGTAGCAGGATCAGCGTGTTGAGCAGCGGGAACTGGAAGGCGTTGATGACCTCGATGCCCTTGGGCGGCCAGACTGCGGCGGCCTTGGCGCCGGCATCGGTGACCAAGCTGGCGCTACTCGTCGCGGCGTCCCACACCACCGGTGCGGGAAAGAGCGAGAAGTCGAAAAATGCCCAGAACCATCCCACGAAAAACATTACTTCGGAGGCGATGAACAGGATCATGCCGTAACGCAGGTGAAGTTGCACGACAGGCGTGTGGTCGCCGCGATGCGCTTCCTTGATGACGTTCGCCCACCACGAATACATCGTGATCAGCACGCACATCACGCCGATCCCGAACACCACCGGCGCGTGCGCCGCGCCCTTCATCCACATGATCCCGCCGATCGCGAGGATCAGCGCGGAGAACGCGCCGATGATCGGCCACGGATCGGGCTGGAGGATGTGGTAATCGTGGTTCTTGGCGCCGGCCATGTGCGAGTTCCCTGTCTTATCGCTCCGCTCTAGCTAGGAGTTTTGCCGGAATCCACCGGGTAAAACGTGTAGCTGAGCGTGATGGTCTGGATGTCGCGCGCGTCGGGGTCCTTGAGGATCGCCGGATCGACGTAGAAGATC
>JBDSED010000055.1:0-13954 GCA_039920225.1 Sphingomonas sp. | reverse complement strand
CAATACCTATCATTTGATGCTGCGCCCGTCCGCCGAGCGCGTCGCGCGGCTGGGCGGGCTGCACGCCTTCATGGGCTGGGAGCGGCCGATCCTGACCGACAGCGGTGGATATCAGGTGATGAGCCTGTCCGAGTTGACCAAGCGTGACGAGAACGGGGTCGAGTTCAAGAGCCACCTCGACGGCACGCGGCATTTGATGAGTCCCGAACGGTCGATGGAAATCCAGCGGCTGCTCGGGTCGGATATCGTGATGGCGTTCGACGAATTGGTGCCGACGACCTCGACCAAGGACGTGCAGGCCGCCGCAATGGCCCGGTCGATGCGCTGGGCGAAGCGATCGCGCGAGGCGTTCCTGGCCGGTGGCGAGCATGCCGACAATGCCGCACAGTTCGGCATCCAGCAGGGCGCGCTCGACGAAGCATTGCGCGGCGAGAGTGCAGCCGCGCTGACCGAGATCGGGTTCGACGGCTATGCGATCGGCGGGCTCGCGGTGGGCGAAGGGCAAGCGGCGATGTTCGGCTGTCTCGACTTCGCGCCCGGCCAGTTGCCTGCCGACAAGCCGCGCTACCTGATGGGCGTCGGCAAACCCGACGACATTGTCGGCGCTGTCGAGCGCGGGGTCGATATGTTCGATTGCGTGCTGCCGACGCGCAGCGGCCGGACGGGGCAGGCGTTCACGTGCACCGGGCCGATCAACATCCGCAACGCCAAGTTCGCGGAGGACCGCGGTCCGATCGATCCCGCGTGCTGTTGTCCGGTCTGCGCTACATGGGAGCGCGCCTATCTCCACCATCTCGTCCGCGCCGGCGAGATTCTCGGCGCGATGTTGATGACCGAGCACAACCTTTATTTCTATCAGGCGTTGATGGCCGACCTGCGCGGGGCGATCACCGCTGGTTCGCTCAACGCATTTGCGAGCGGATTCCGGGCGCGCTACGCAGGGGTTAAGGAGAGTGACGCGTGACCGACGACATCAAGACTTTCGGCCCAGAGGAAAATGAGATCATGGCCGCCGCGCGCGAAGCCAAGGCACGCAAGGAAGGCGCGGCGAAGACACAGGAGCCCGCTACACTGAGCAAGTGGGGGATCGCGGCGATCGGTGCGGGCGTGGGCTCTGCAGCGGTGGCGGCGGCGATGCTGTATGCCAACCGCAACAAGAAGCGTGGATAGCCAACGCCTGATCGCCGAGGCGTATCGCTGGCAGCGGCGGCTGGGACACGACGCGCTCGAACTCGACCATTGCGGGATCGTCGCCGATCCGGCGCGCCCCGATCTGTGGGACGCCAATCACGCCGATAACGTCACCGCCGAGAGCAATGCGGAAATCGACGGGGTGCTCGCGGCGATGGACGCGCACCTTGGGCATAGCGACTGGCGCGTCGTCCATACCGACCCGCTCACAGCCGAACGCTTCGTCGCGCGGCTGGCCTTTGAGGGCTTCGCGGAGCGGCCGGTCGTGATCCAGATGATATGCGATCGGCTCAAACCGACCGGTGGGGCGAGCGTGAGCTTTGTCGACGTCTTCGAGCAACGCGAATGGGATGTGCTCGCCGAACTCGTCGCGGCGGATGTCGAGGAAGGCAAGCGGACCGGCGGGCTCGATCTCGATCTCGATTTCGTCCGTGACATGGTGGCGAATTACCGGCGCAAGTTGCCACATTATCAGTTCCGTCTCGCGGTACGCGACGGGCAGGCGCTGGCCTATGGCGCCTGTGCCGTCGCGCCCAACCGGATGGGGATGATCGAGGATCTGTTCACGCTGCAATCGGCGCGCCGGCAGGGCATCGCCTCTGCGCTGATCGCGCAGTTCGACCAGGATTTGCGGGCCGCCGGATGCCACCAGGTCTTCCTCGGTGCTGTCGCGGAGGAAGAGGCTAAGACGCTGTATTTCAACCTCGGCTTCCGTCCGGAGATGCTGACGCGGTGCTGGGTCAAGCGGGTCGGCTAGGCCGGCTTGCTGCCCGTCAGGATATCGACCGGCCCGAGCGAACGCTTGGTGTTGAGCGGCCAGGGGATGCCGAGCGTATCGACCAGTCTTTCGCGGCGCAGGGTGGCGGTGGCTGCGAGGATCGCGTCGAGCGCGGCGGAGTCGCCATAGTCCCCGGCATCGCGGAAGCGGTCAACCAGCACGAACCGGCCGCCCGGCTTGAGCACGCGCAGCGCTTCGGTCACCGCGACGAGGGGTCCGGGCAACGCAACGCCGTCGCGCGCGGGCACCTCGTGGAAGCACATCACCGATGTGACGCAATCGAAGCTGGCGTCGGGGAAATCGAGCTGGCCCGCGTCCATCCGGCGGAAGGCCGCGTCAGGCAAGCGCGCCTCGCACGCCGACTGCGCGTAATCCCAATCGCTGCCCCAGAAATCTATCCCCGTGGCGGCGATGCTCGGTGCGCGGGTGAGCAACGTCGCGAGCAGGCTGGCATCGCCGCAACCGATATCGAGCACCGACTCCGTCGCATCGGGCGCGAACGCGAGGCGGTCGGTGACGAGGTCGTGGATGCGTTGCTGCCAACCGGCCGAGAGTTGGCGCTTGATCTCCAGCATGATGCATGTCGCGACGCCTGCGCCGGCGGCGGGGACGAGCAGCAATAGCGCCCAGGGCGACCTGAGCGCGCCCATCACGGCGATCGCTGCGAAGAACAACGCAATCAGGATCGCCAGGCGGATGCGCCGCCGCGGTATCCAGTTCGAGGTGCCGCCCACCGCCCTCTCCATGTCGCGATTGACTTCCGCCGTCTTACCACGACACAACACCGCGACCCAACCTCCCGTTCGGAGATCTTGATGCGCTTGACTCGTGCCGCCCTGTTGATGGGCGTTGCCCTGCTTCCCCTCGCCGCGACTGCCGCGCCCAAGAAAGCTGCGCCGCGCGCTGCGCCGGCGGCTAGCGTCAAGCCGATCGCCTACACCACGCGCACGCTCGCCAATGGCCTGCGCGTCTACGCGATCCGCGACACCAAGACCGCGAACGTGTCGGTGCAGGTCTGGTACGATGTCGGATCGAAGGACGACCCCAAGGGCAAATCGGGCTTCGCGCACATGTTCGAGCATTTGATGTTCAAGGCCACACGCAATTTGAAGTCGGAGAATTTCGATCGCCTGACGGAGGATGTCGGCGGATACAACAACGCATCGACCAACGACGATTTCACCAATTATTATGAGGTGGTCCCGGCCAATCATCTCCAGCGGCTGCTGTTCGCCGAAGCCGACCGTATGGCGTCGCTCGTGGTCGAGCCGGTCAGCTATGCGTCCGAACGCGACGTGGTGAAGGAAGAGCTGCGGCTGCGCACGCTAGCGACGCCATACGGCAAGCTCTACTCGATCTATTATCCCCAGATCAGCTACAAGGTTCACCCGTATGCGCGGCCCGGGATCGGCAGCCTCGACAATCTCGAGGCCGCGACGATCGACGATGTCCGCGCGTTCCACGCGACCTATTATCGTCCCGACAATGCCGTGCTGGTGGTGGCGGGCAATTTCGATCCCGCCGAGCTCGACGCCTGGGTCGACCGGTATTTCGCCGGGATCAAGAAGCCCGACCGTCCGATCCCGCGCGTGACCGTGACCGAGCCCGAGCGGACCAAGCCCGAAAACTACATTGTCTACGAGCCCAACACGCCGCTGCCCGCGGTACTGATCAGCTACCCGGTGCCGCCCGACAATAACGCCGACATCCCGGCGCTGACCTTGCTCGACGCGATCCTGTCGCGAGGCGATAGTTCGCGGCTATACCAGGATCTCGTGTATCGCGATCAGCTCGCGCAGTCGGCCAACACGTTCCTCGACACCAAACAAGGCACCGGCGCGTTCGTGATCGTGGCGACGATGGCCGACGGCAAGAATGTGGCGGATGGCGAGAAGGCGCTGCGCGCCGAAGTCGCCCGCGTTCGCGACGGGCTCGTGACCCCCGCCGAGCTGGCGCGCGCCAAGAACCAGTTGCTGACCGCGACGATCGAAAGCCGCGAGACCGCGGACGGCAAGGCATCGACCATCGCGCGATCGGTGATCATCGACGGCGATCCGGCGGCGGCCGACAAGCAACTCGCGGCGATCGCGCGCGTGAAGCCCGCCGACATCCAGCGCGTCGCGCGACGTTACTTGACCGACAACCGCTCGGCGGCAATCCGCTACATGCCCGCCGAAATGGCGAAAGGCGCGAAGGGCGATCCGATCGGCGTCGCCCGGACGGTCGAGGTTGCGGAGCTCAAGGCGCCGGGCAACATCGATGTTGTGACGCCCGCGAGCGACGCCGATCGCGTCGCGGTGCCCGATCCGGCCGCGCCGGTCGTCGCAACGCTCCCCGCGCCGGTGACCATGAAGCTCGCCAACGGCATGACGCTGATCGTCGTCGAAAAGCACGATCTGCCGCTGATCACCGCATCGATCATCGCCAATGGCGGGGGTATCGCCGACCCGGCGGACCGTGCGGGTCTCGCCAATCTAACCGCCGACCTGATGACCAAGGGCACGAGGACGCGCTCGGCGACGCAGATTGCCAACGAGGTCGAGAAGCTCGGCGGATCGATCCAGTCCGGCGCGGGCTGGGATTCGGCCGAGGTGTCGATGGAAGTCAAGTCCGACCAGATCGCACCCGCGATGGCGGTGCTCGCCGACGTCACCCGCAACCCGACTTTCGCGCTCGACGAGCTCGAACGCGACCGCGCGCAGACGATCGACGGCGTGCAGGTCCAGCTGAAGGACCCGGCGAAGCTGTCCAGCTATGTCGCGACAAAGGTGGTGATGGCGGGAAGCGGATACGGCCATCCGCTCGCCGGAACCCCGATGTCGCTCAAGGCGATCACCCGCGCCGACGTGCAGCGCACCTACGACCTGACGTGGAACCCCGGCGGTGCGACCTTGATCTTGGTCGGCGACATAACCCCGGCGGCGGCAAGGGCGCTCGCCGAGAGAAATTTCGGGAGCTGGCAGAGCAAGGGCGATCCCCGGTCGTATCCGGTGCCCGCGCCAGCCGTCGCGGCGGCAAACCCCCGCATCATCGTCGTCGATCTGCCAAACGCCGGGCAGGCAGGGGTCGTCGTCGCGCGACCGGGGATCGCGCGGAGCGACCCCGATTTCTACGCCGCCAGCGTCGCCAACGCGACGCTCGGGGTCGGCTACTCGTCGCGGCTCAACCAGGAAATCCGCATCAAGCGTGGGCTAGCCTATAGCGCGGGCAGCGGGGTCGCGGCGCGGCGCCAGCCCGGCTACGTATCCGCCAACACCCAGACCAAAAACCCATCGGCGCCCGAGGTGGTGGGCCTGATCATCGACACGATGCGCGGGATGGGATCGGCGCCAGTGCCGACCGCGGAGCTTGCCTCGCGCAAGGCAGTGCTGATCGGCGATTTCGGCCGCGACACCGAAACGACCGGCGGGATCGCCAATATCCTGGGCGACTATGTGATAGAGAACGTGCCGTTGAGCGAACTCAAGGCGTTCACGCCCAAGATCGACGGCATCGACGCGGCGGCGGTTCAGCGCATCTCGCGACGGCTGTTCGATCCCACTGGCGCGAGCATCATCGTCGTCGGCGATGCGAAGCTGTTCCTGGACGACCTGCGCAAGAAGTATCCATCCGTCGAGGTGATTGCAGCGGACAAGCTCAACCTGGACAGTCCGACGTTGAAGTAAAGGATCATTGTGCTCCGGCGAAAGCCGGAGCCCTGGCCTTGATTAGCGTCGATTGCCACCCGCTCCGGCCTCCGCCGGAGTACGATCGTTTACCGCGCGTCGGGCAGCCAGCTCAGGTCGAGCCCTTCGTGGCGGTCGATATAGTTCGCCGCGCGCATCAGGCCGCGCTCGTTCTTGAACGTCACTCGGCCGTTCTCGCGTTCGATCAGCCGGTCGTCCTCGAGCTGACGCAGCATGCGGTTGACGTGGACCGCAGTCAGCCCCGTGGCGTCGCCGATCTCTTCCTGGGTCAGCCCGAGCACGAAGCTGTCGGTGATCGCCTTGTCCATGATCCGGAGGCGATTGCGCATCTCGATCAGCACTGCGGCAACCCGCGCCTTGGCCGAGGTGCGGCCGAGCGCGGCGAGCCGGTCGGTCAGCGACGCGCGCTCGATCTGACCATAGACCATCATCAGCGCGGCGAGTCGGGGATGCGCGGCCAGGATTTCGCTCAGCAACGACCGTTCGAACGGGCAGACCGTGCAATCGCTCAATGCAGTGATCGTTTCGGGTGCCTCGCGATAAATCAGCCCCGACAGCCCCATCATATCACCGGGGAACAGGAAGCGCAGGATCTGTCGGCTGCCGTCGTCGAGCAGCATCGACGACATCATCACGCCCTTGCGCAGGATGAACAGCTCGCCGACACGGTCGTTCTCGCGCTGAATCGTTGCGCCACGCCGAACGTGGCGCTCGCGCTCCTCGAGTCGCGCTAGCGCATCGTGTTCTGCCGGGGTGATCGAAACGAGATCGCCCAAACGCTCGGCGAAACAACTCCCTGACACGATACGCTTTCCCCCGAAACTGACCGTCACAAAGCAGGGCGCGGGCTGGCGCGCATTAAAGTCGATCAATGGTCGTTGCGAACCCGTTGCAACAGCCACTGCTTGCGCGAGCGCGCGAGGGCGATAGAAGCTGCTCCATGGACCGTATCCTTATCCGCGGCGGCAATCGCCTGACCGGCAAATTGCCGATTTCCGGCGCGAAGAATTCGGCGTTGACGCTGATGCCCTGTGCGCTGTTGACCGAGGAGCCGGTAACGCTGCGGAACCTGCCGCGGCTGGCCGACGTCGATAGCTTCGGGCATCTGCTCAACCAGCTTGGCGCGTCGACCGAGATCGAGGGCGCGCGGCCGACCGATTTCGGGCGCGTCATGACGATGCGCGCCGGGCGGCTGACCTCGACCGAGGCGCCCTACGACATCGTCCGCAAGATGCGCGCGTCGATCCTGGTGCTCGGGCCGCTGGTGGCGCGCGCGGGCGAGGCAACGGTGTCGCTGCCCGGCGGGTGCTCGATCGGTAACCGGCCGATCGATCTGCACCTGAAGGCGCTCGAGGCAATGGGCGCGGAGATCGAAATCGCCGCCGGTTACGTCCGCGCCAAGGCGCCCGGCGGGCGCTTGCCTGGCGGGCGCGTGACCTTCCCGATCGTGTCGGTCGGTGCGACCGAGAATGCGGTGATGGCGGCGGTGCTGGCTAAGGGCGGCACGGTGATCGAGAATGCGGCGCGCGAGCCCGAGATCGTCGACCTGTGCAACCTGCTGCTGGCGATGGGCGCGCAGATGTCGGGCGTCGGCACCGAGACGCTGGAGATCGAGGGCGTCGACCGGCTGCACGGCGCGACCTATCGCGTGATGCCCGACCGGATCGAGGCGGGCAGCTATGCCTGCGCCGCGGCGATCACCGGCGGGTCGGTCGAGCTGGTCGGGGTCAAGGCCGACGACATGCGCGCGACGATCGCGGCGCTGATCGATGCCGGGGTGTCGGTCGAGGAGAAGGGCAGTTCGCTCCACATTTCCTCCGACGGCAAGTTGAAGCCGCTGACGCTGTCGACCGCACCCTTCCCGGGTTTCGCCACCGACATGCAGGCGCAATTCATGGCGATGCAATGCATGGCCGCGGGCGCCAGCGTGTTTACCGAGACGATCTTCGAGAACCGCTACATGCATGTGCCCGAGCTTGCGCGAATGGGCGCCGACATCACCGTCAAGGGCCGTACCGCGGTGGTGCGCGGAGTCGACCACATGGTCGGCGCGCCGGTCATGGCGACCGACTTGCGCGCCTCAATGAGCCTGATCATCGCCGGATTGGTCGCCGATGGCGAGACTCAGGTCAGCCGCGTCTATCACCTCGACCGCGGGTATGAACGGCTCGAGGAGAAACTCCAGGCGGTCGGCGCGGATATCGAGCGGGTGGGGGACGGCTGATGACGGCGCGGGGGCTCGGTACCACGCTCAGCGACCGCCAGGCGCTCTGGGCGTTCGCGCTCGGCTGCGTCGCGGTGACGGCGGGCGTCGTCATGCACTTGCCGATGTTCTTGATGGGGCGGTCGATGCACTTCCGCCTCGCCGGGATGGAGATGGGCTGGGACATGGTGCTCGGCATGGGGTTGATCATCGGCGGAGTCGGCGTCGCCGCCTATGGCCTGCTCCCGCGCAATGTCGCCGCGCAACGCGCGCTGGCCGGGACGATCGAGATTTCGGCGCCCGAGGATGCGGCGCTCGGCGCGGCGCATTGGCGGCTGATGATCGTGCTGGTGATTGCGCTGATCATTGACGTGATGAAGCCGGCGTCGCTCGGTTTTACCATTCCGGGCATGGTGAGCGAATATGCCGTGCCCAAGGCGACCGCGTCGCTGGTGCCGTTTGCCGCGTTGATCGGCACCGTCACCGGATCGGTATTGTGGGGGGTGCTCGCCGATATCTACGGGCGCAAGGCGTCGATCCTGCTGTCGGCCGTGATGTTCGTCGGCACCTCGATTTGCGGCGCGATGCCCAGCCTCGCGTGGAACATCGGCATGTGCTTCATGATGGGTGCGGCGGCCGGGGGCATGCTGCCGGTGACGTACGCGCTGCTCGCGGAGATGATGCCCAAGAAGCATCGCGGCTGGAGCCTGGTGCTGGTCGGCGGGCTGGGCGCGGTCGGGGGTTATTTCGCGGCGAGCGGGCTTTCGGCGTTGCTTCAGCCGATATTCGGGTGGCGGATCCTGTGGCTGCTGAACCTGCCGACCGGGCTGATCCTGGTGCTGCTCGGCGGGTTCATTCCGGAATCCGCCAAGTTCTTGCTCGCCCGCGGCCGCGACACCGAGGCGCGCGACGTGATGGCGCGGTTCGGGGCAACCGCCGTTCGGCGTGACACGCCGCCGCCGCTCCCCGCCGGCACGGTGAGCCACGCGCTGACCGGCGCCAAGCTGGCCGGCAAGCTCCTCGCCTTATCGGTTGCGGCGATCGCCTGGGGACTGATCAATTTCGGGCTGCTGCTGTGGCTCCCCGCCGATCTGGTCGCGAAGGGCTATTCGATGGCGGTGTCGAGCAAGCTGTTGGCCGAATCCGCGCTGATCGCGTTCCCGACGGTGTTCGTCGCGGCGTTCCTCTACAGCCGGTGGAGCACCAAATGGTCGCTCGTTACGTTCATCGGCGTGACGTTGATCGGCTTGATCGGCGTGTTGCGGCTCGAGCTCACAGGAAGCGGTAGCCCGGTGCTGCCGGTCGCGCTGCTGATCGTCGGGTCGAACGGGATCATCGCGATTCTGCTGCCCTACGCCGCCGAAAGCTTCCCGCTACGCGTGCGCGGTCGAGCCACCGGCTGGGTCGCCGCGTGCACCAAGGCTGGCGGAGTCGCCGCGCAAGCGCTGAGCATCACCGCTTTGGTCCCGGCGTTGGGGATCGTGGCGGCGCTGATCCTGGTCCCGACCGCACTCGCGCTGGCGCTATATGCGTGGTTCGGGCGCGAGACGCGCGGGCGCGACTTGCGGTTGCTCGACGAAGGGGTGGCCGGCTGACTGTCGGTATCAGCCGGCCAAGAGCTTAGCCGCCGCGCGATACCTTCAGGCCCATATACGCCCAGGCAGCGGCGGTGTGGCATTCGGTCCTGTAGAGCGCGATCCCCAGCCGGGTCGCTTCGGTCTGGGTCAGGGGCCGCAGGCAATAATGGTTGCGGTCGGCGAAATACGTGGCGCGATACCCTTTGGCCGGGTCGGCTGCGGCTGGCGTCGCCGCCGTCGCCAAAATTGCTGCCGCCCCCAGATACCCCAATGCCTTGTGCATGACTTTTCTCCTCATTGGCCGGCTCATGCCGGTCGCGGAGTGTCATGCAGTTAGTGTGCCAGTTGAATAATACACCTGTGTCCGAGCCCGGCGATGAGGTTTACGCCACATCTTACCCGAAATTGCGCCGACTATTGGCGGCTGAGCCTAGATTGCGTCCAGCGCCACGGTGAAATCCGCGATCAGGTCGTCGGCATCCTCGACCCCGATCGAGATGCGGACGAGGTTGTCGGTGATACCCAGCGCTTGTTTGCGTTCGTCCGGGACCGACAGGTGCGTCATCGCCGCCGGCGCCGACGCCAGCGTCTCGGTGCCGCCCAGGCTGACCGCCAGCTTGGCGATCTTGAGCGTGTCGAGGAACGCGAACGCCTCCTTCTCGCCGCCCTTCAGATAGAGCGAGAAGGTGCTGCCCGCGCCGGTGCAATGGCGGCGATAGATGTCGGCCTGGCGCGCATCGCCTTGCTGTTCGAGGAAGCCGAGATAGCCGACCTTTTCGACCTTGGGATGGTTGTTGAGGAAGTTGCACACCTTGACCGCATTCTCGCCCGCGCGAGTCATGCGCAGTTCGAGCGTTTCGAGGCTGCGCAACAGCATCCATGCGGTGTGCGGGTCGCAGATCGTGCCGATCGTGTTGCGCATCATGCGGATCGTATTGATGTGCGCCTTCGACCCCAGCACGCCGCCCGCGACCAGATCGCTGTGCCCGCCGGCATATTTGGTCAGGCTGTAGACGACGAGGTCCGCGCCCTGCTTGAGCGGTTGCGCCCAGACTGGCCCCAGGAAGGTGTTGTCGATCGCGATCGGGGGTTTGTCCGCACGGTCGGCGAAGATCGCATCGCGGCTCGCGGCGACTGCTTCGACATCGACCAGGGCGTTGGTCGGGTTGGCCGGGCTTTCCAGATAGATGAGCGACACGTTGCCGCTGGCAGCGCCCTTGCGCATCGCTTCGTCGATCTCGTCGCGCGTCGCGCCCGCCGGAAAATCGACCCAATTGACCCCGAACTTGCCGAGGATGCGCGCGATCAGCGTCTCGGTCGCGGCATAGAGCGGGCCCGAATGGACGATCGTGTCGCCCGGCTTGACCATCGCGAGGAACAGGGTGGCGATCGCCGACATGCCGGAAGAGAAGGCCAGCGCGTCCTCCGCATTTTCCCAAATGCCAAGCCGATCTTCGAGGATTTCCTGGTTCGGGCCATTGAAGCGCGAATAGACCAGCCCGTCCGATCCGCCCGGGCGCTTGCCCGTCACGCCCTCGAAATGGCGCTTGCCGGCGGCGGCGTTGGGAAACACGAAGGTCGAAGTCAGGAAGATCGGTGGCTTGAGCGATCCTTCGGACAGCACCGGGTCGTAGCCGTGGCCCATCATCATGGTCGATGGCTTGAGCTTGCGCCCGCCGATCGAATCGACGTGGGCCTTGGGCGCTTTCGCCTCGACCCCGGTCAGATCGGCTTCGGTTGCTTTGTCGTTTTCTGGCGGCTGAGCGGGCATCGTAATCTCCTAGGGCACGCCTGAACGCATAGACGCAAAAAGGTTGCAAGTGAAACGATCGCCGCGCGGGATGGGTGCGATGGTTAACGCGATTTTCACCACGATACGGCAAGCCTTGGGGCAATGGCCGACCCTCGTCCCTTGCTCGCCGCCGTCCTGATCGTCCGCGACGAAGCGCGCTGCATTGCGCGCTGCCTCGACAGCGTGCGGCCATGGGTCGACCGCATGGTGGTGCTCGACACCGGATCGCGCGACGACACGATTGCAATCGCACGAGCGTGTGGTGCGGCGGTACACGACATGGTCTGGCCAGACAGTTTCGCTGTTGCGCGCAACGCGTCGTTGCTGCTGGCGGACGCTGACTGGAATTTGGTGATTGACGCCGACGAGTGGATCGATCGGGGCGGCGAGTTGCTACGCGCGTGGTGCGCGGGGACGCCGCGGCTTGGGCGCGTGTGGCAAGTCAGCCAAGCGCGCGGCGAAACCGTGACGCGCAATCGCGTCACCCGGCTGTTGCCGCGCGGCGTTCACTATGCCGGTCGCGTCCACGAACAGGTCGAATCCGATCTTCCGCGTGAGAACATCGACCTGGCGTTCGGCCATGACGGCTATGTCAGCCAGCAACTTGCGCGAAAGCAGCACCGCAATCATCCATTGCTGCTGGCCGAACTTGGCGACGCGCCCGACGATCCATATCTTCACTACCAATTGGGCAAGGACGCGCAGATGCGCGGTGACGAGCGCGCGGCAAGCGAGCATTTCGCGACGGCGGTGGCGCTCAGTCCGGAAGACGCGAATTGGCGGCACGAATTGGTCGTGTGCCAGCTCCACGCCCTCGCCAAGAGCGGGCAGCTCGACGAAGCGATCGACTTTGCCGAGGAGCATCGCGGCGCCTGGACGCACTCCCCCGATTTCCATTTCATGCTCGGCGACGTGTTGCTCGATTGCGCGATGGCCGATCCCGCCAATGCGGTCGGCCATTGGCTCCCACATGCCTGCGCATCATGGGAACGGTGCCTGGCGATCGGCGAGCGGCCTGAGCTCGAGGGCGGCGTGCCCGGTCGCGGTAGCCATTTGGCGCGGCACAATCTGGATCTCGTACACGCGCAACTGGCGATGCTGGCGGCCTAGGCGGGCAATCCGATAATCGAGATTTGTCGGCCGTAACCCGGCTCGCCGCGATGCGTGGCGCGGCGGAAGCTGTAAAAGCGGTCCTCCTGACCGTAGGTGTCCAACCCCATCGTCTCGACAGTGCGGACGCCGGCGGTGGCCAAGCGGTGCGCGACGTAAGCCTCCAGATCGAACTGCGCGTGGCCCTGGCGCGCGGCGGCGAAGAAGCGTTCGTTGGCGGGATCGTCAGCCTCGAAGCGCTGCTGGAACGCGGCATCGACTTCATAACTGGCGCGCGCGATGCACGGGCCGATCGCGGCGCGGATACGATCGCGCCTGGCGCCCAGCGCTTCCATCGCCAGCACGGTGGCGTCGGTGACCCCGCCGATCGCGCCCTTCCAGCCGGCATGCGCCGCGCCGACCACGCCAGCGTCCGCGTCGGCGAGCAACACCGGCGCGCAATCGGCGGTCAGGATCCCCAGCGCGATCCCTGGGCGATCCGTCACCACCGCGTCGGCATGCGGGCGCAGGCTTTCGTCCCATGGCCCGGTCACGGTGATGCAGTCGGCCGAATGGACTTGATACGGGTTGAGCAAGATCGCGCCCGGAAGCACGGCGTCGAGCGCCAGCCGGCGGTTCTGGGCGATGACCGCCGGGTCGTCATCGGATCCGGTGCCGACGTTGAGTCCGGCATAAAGACCCGTCGATACCCCGCCGCGCCGCCCGAGAAAGCCGTGCGGCACGCCGTCGAGCACCCGGGCGCGATTGACTTCGACGGTCATAATTCAAGCCTCATCAGCCGGTCGTCATCGGGCTGGTCGCCGACCATGAAAGTGTATCGGCCAATCTCGACGAAGCCATAGCGCTGATAGAAGCGCCGCGCGCGGTGGTTGTCGACAAAGACCGACAGGATGACCTCGCTGGCTCCGCGGTCGCGGGCAGCAGCGAGCGCCCAGTCCATCAGCACCGGCGCTACGCCTTCGCCCTGCCAAGGGCCGAGCACGTAGAGCTGGCGAAGCTCGATCGCGGTCGCGGGCCAATCGCCGGGGAAGGCGACCGGTCCAATCTTGCAGAACCCGACGATCGCGCCGTCCTCGGTCGCGAGGCGGACAGCGTAGGCCGGGTTGCTGAGGTGCGACGGCAGCCCCTTCGCGCCGAACGCGGCGTCGAGAAACGCGGTAAGGTCTTCCTGGCGATAGAGATTGCCGAACGTTTCGGTGAAGCAGCGCCGCGCGACCTGCGCGAGTTCGGCGCCGTCGGCGGGAAGGGCATCGCGATGGACGATCATCGCCGCCACTGCTCCAAATGAAACGGCACCCCGGCGAAGGCCGGGGCCCAGTATCGGGCCGTTCGCAACTGGACCCCGGCCTTCGCCGGGGAAGCGCAAAGGGGGAAGAGCAGTGTTTTCACGCGAACCCCGCCGGTTCCGGCCAATCTGGCGCGGTCCACACCATGGCCTTGAACAACTCACCCATTTCCTCCGCGTCACACAGCCGAGCGCGGTCGGCGGCGATCGCGTCGGCGCGGTCGGGCGACGCTTGCGCGAGGGCAGCAGCGCGCGGCTCGATTCCCAGCGCGGCGAGGAACGCGCCCTGGCCGACCGGCCCTGCGACGGGCGCGCCCTCGGCCGCCGCCGCC
>JBDSED010000054.1:0-14476 GCA_039920225.1 Sphingomonas sp. | reverse complement strand
TTTCGTTGATCCAGTCCGAAGCGCCGATGCGCCAGCGCGCGATGTGGGCGGCGATCATGCTGTTGATCAACAACATGATCGGCCTGGGGATCGGGCCGCCGCTCGTCGGCGCGATCAGCGATTATCTGAAGCCGACTTATGGCGCTGAATCGCTGCGCTATGCGATGTTCACTTTTGCCGCGATCACGCCCTGGGCA
The DNA here is from genome assembly GCA_039920225.1 of Sphingomonas sp. Lineage (GTDB taxonomy): Bacteria > Pseudomonadota > Alphaproteobacteria > Sphingomonadales > Sphingomonadaceae > Sphingomonas. The sequence goes on along the minus strand of JBDSED010000054.1, from coordinate 14,279 downwards.
ATCTTTCACTATTGGCGCGCGGGCGTGTTGCTGAAACGCAGAACGACAGCCGCCGCCATAGCCTAAGCTTAGCAATCTACGCCGCGACAGGCTCGTTGGTCGATACGACCGCCGTCAGGCGCCACTCGCCGCCCCGCTTGCGCCAGATTTCGAGCCAGGCAAAGCGCGTCTCGCTGACTTTAGCGTTGGGATTTCCGGCTTGTGCCTTGGGCACCACGCTCACCCGCTTACGGACCAATACGGTAGCAAGAGTCGCGTCGTCGGACAGCGTGACGACCGGCGGCGCCAGGTCGTCCCAGGCGCGGAACGAGACCGCCGCGAAATAGGCGCGAAAACGCGCGAGACTGTCATTTCGGGACGGGTTGGCGACGCGGCCCTTATCGACCGACGTGAAGTCGTCGGCAAAGGCCGAGACGAGCAGTTCGGCGTTCCCGGAAAGATGGGCGGTTCGACCGATCGACAGTTTGGCCGCCAAGTCGGCGGGAACCGCACGCTCCTGGTCCGCCGCGGATGCCGCGTTCGTCAGCAGCAATGCCGCGCCAACCACCCCGAGAACACCGGCACCCCTACTGACGATGCGTGTCATCCTATCCGATCTCTACCGCGTTGTTGTCGAACAGCCCGAACGCCAGCGTGCTCGCGTACATTGCCACCGCACGCTCGCGCGGCATGGTGCTCGCCCATTTGCGCATGTCGAACGCGGCATTCTGCAGCGCCATCAGCGACTGGCTGACGATCAAGGAGTCGACCGGGCGGATCGATCCCTCGGCCGCGCCGTCGGACAGCATCCCGGCATAGCGCCGCGCGATCCGGTTCGAGCGGTCGATCATCGCGCTGCGCACCGGACGCGGCAGCCCGGTGAGCGCCGTCGTGCGGAGCAGCGGCCCGCGGACCGAAAACTGCACGTCGAGCAGCGTCGCGATCACGCTCGATAGCTTGTGCCACCAATCGCCGCCCGCGGCCTCGCCGGCCTGCTGGGCCTCGATGATCGTATCGAAGCTGCGCTTGTAGCATTCGATGACCAAATCGTCCTTGGCATCGAGATGGTGATAAAAGCTGCCCTTGGTGACGTTGAGCTCCGATGCGATCCGTTGCACCGACGCGCCGCGATAGCCGAGTTCGTTGATCAGCCGGGTCGCCGCGCGCAGGAACGCCTCACGTCCCGGCTCTGCATCCTGGTGTTCCATATCGAGCATCGTCGGCGACCAAATGGCGCCGGGCGTCGCGATGCCGTTGCGGAACATGGCCATCAACCGGGCCTCGACGCGGTCGAACTGGTCGATGTCGTAGCGATTGATCCAGGCCGGGATCCAGAAGGTATTCTCGAGCAGCACGTGGGCGCGCGCGCCGTTCAAATCCTTCAGCTGCCGGCTGTCGTCGCCACCGTCCCATAAGGCGCGGGTGCGGCGGAAGATGTCGCGCCAGCCAGCCATCAGCCGACCGAGCATCGGCTCTTCCATCGCACGCAGATCGCTCAAGCTGGCCAGCGCGCGCTCGTCATGCTCGCGGATGCGCGCGAACCGGGCCATGTTGAGCGACAGATATTTGGCAACCCGTGCCTCGGGCGTCGGCTCGCCTTGCGCTTCGTCGAGCATGTCGCCTAGCGTCAGCAGCGTGTGTTCGAAACACGCCTGCGCCAAATCTTCCTTGCGCTTGAAATAATAGGTGACGCTGGTCGTGTTGAGCCCGACCCGCCGCGCGACGTCGGCGAAGGTCATGCCCTTCGCGCTCTGTTCGTTGATCGCCTCCGACGCCGCGGCCAGGATCGCGTTGCGTTTCGCGCGGAATCGCTTGGTTCCCGTCGCTTCGTCCAGTTCTGCGGTATCGCTTTGCCCCATGGGAAAAGCTTATCAGCTTCGTCCCGCATAACCAGCGGTTTTCCGTAACGGAAACAGCGCCGTTTCAAATCTTTTCCATATCGGCGGACATCGGATTCAACGGCTTTACCGAATACGCGGTATGGTCTAGCCGGTTCGGCGACAGCCAAAGGAGAGGATGCGATGGACTTCACGTTGAGCGAGCGCGAGACCTATTTCCGCGATCGGGTGAAGGCCTTTATCGACAAGGAAATCGCACCCCGAAATCACGAATATCACCAGCAATCGCATGACGGCGACCGCTGGAAGGTCATCCCGGTGATCGAGGAGGTCAAGGCCATCGCCAAGGCGCAGGGCCTGTGGAATTTCTTCATGCCGCCGCATTCCGGCCAAACGCATGTCGACGACAGTTTCGAATTCGAAGGGACGCAACTCACCAACCTCGAATATGCTTTGTGCGCCGAGGAGATGGGCAAGATCGGCTGGGCGTCCGAATGCTTCAACTGCTCGGCACCCGACACCGGCAACATGGAGGTTTTTCACCGCTACGGTACGCTCGAGCAGAAGGAACGCTGGCTGAAGCCGCTGATGAACGGCGAGATCCGCTCGGCCTTCCTGATGACCGAGCCGGCGGTCGCCTCCTCGGACGCTACCAACATCGAAACGAACATGGTCCGCGACGGCGACCATTACGTCATCAACGGCCGCAAATGGTGGTCGTCGGGCGTCGGCGATCCGCGCTGCGCGGTCGCGATCGTGATGGGCAAGACCAATCCCGAGAACAAGCGCCACGCGCAGCAGAGCCAGATCCTCGTCCCGATGGACGCGCCGGGTGTAAAGATCGAGCGGATGCTGTCGGTATATGGCTATGACCACGCGCCGCATGGGCACGGCCAGGTCCTGCTGGAGAATGTCCGCGTGCCGGTCGAGAACATCCTGCTTGGCGAAGGGCGCGGGTTCGAGATCGCCCAGGGGCGCTTGGGACCGGGTCGCATCCACCATTGCATGCGCACCATCGGCACCGCCGAGACTGCGATCGAGGCGATGGCCAAGCGGCTGCTGAGCCGTGTCGCGTTCGGCAAGCGCATCGCAGATTTTTCCGTGTGGGAAGAGCGGATCGCGCGCGCGCGGATCGACATCGAAATGACTCGCCTGCTGTGTCTCAAGGCGGCCGATATGATGGACCGCGCGGGAAACAAATCGGCGCAGCAGGAAATCGCAATGATCAAGGTCCAGGCGCCCAATATGGCGCTGTCGATCCTCGACGACGCGATCCAGGCGCATGGCGGCGGCGGCGTGTCGGACGACTTCCCGCTGGCGCACCAATGGGCGGCGATGCGCACGCTGCGCTTCGCTGACGGGCCGGACGAAGTCCACAACCGCGCGATCGCCCGCAACGAGTTCGGCAAATACGGTGATTACAAGGCCGATATTGCGTCGAGCGGGGATATCGGGGTGAGCCGGTAATATTTTCGTGCTCCCGCGAAGGCGGGAGCCCAGAGCCACAAAGGGCGTCGCGTGCGGCCCTGGGCTCTCGCCTTCGCGGGAGCACAAGTTGGAGTAAGACGTGAAGGCAGCCGTTCTGTTCGAAGCGAAGAAGCCGCTCGAAATCTGCGATGTCGACATCGCCAAGCCCGGCGCGCGCGAAGTGCTGATCCGCACTGCGGCGGTCGGGGTGTGCCGGTCGGATCTGCACTTCGTCGACGGCGCATACCCACACGCCATGCCGACGATCCCGGGGCACGAAGCGGCGGGTGTGGTCGAGGCCGTTGGCGACGAAGTACGCACGGTAAAAGTCGGCGATCATGTCGTGACGTGCCTCAGCGCTTACTGTGGGCATTGCGAGTTCTGCGTCACCGGCCACCTGTATCTTTGCGTCGCGTCCGAAGTGCGGCGCGGCAAGGACCAGCCGCCTCGGCTGATGCTGGGCGATACGCCGATCGCTCAAATGCTCAACCTGTCGGCTTATGCCGAACAGATGCTGGTCCACGAACACGCTTGCGTCGCGATCGACAAGGCGATGCCGCTCGATCGCGCCGCGTTGATCGGATGTGCGATCACTACCGGGGCGGGCGCGATCTTCAATTGCTGCGATTTGAACCCAGGCGAGACCGTCGCGGTCGTCGGCTGCGGCGGCATCGGACTCGCGGCGGTCAACGCGGCGAAGATTGCCGGCGCGGGCAAGATTATCGCGGTCGATCCCGTGGCGGAAAAGCGCGCGTTGGCGCAACAACTCGGCGCGACGCATGTGTTCGACCCGGCCAGCGATACGGTGATCGACGAGATCGTCGAACTTAGCCAGGGCGGCGTGCACCATGCGATCGAGGCGGTGGGCCGACCCCAGTCGGGCGATACGTCGGTCGGTGTGCTGCGTCGCGGCGGCATGGCGACGATCCTCGGCATGATGCCGCTCGATCACAAGGTCGGGCTGTCGGCGATCGATCTGCTCGCGGGAAAGAAGATACAGGGCGGGCGGATGGGCGGAAATCGTTTTCCGGTCGATATCCCGCGGCTGGTCGATTTCTACCTGCGCGGGCTGCTCGATCTCGACGCTATCATCGCCGAGCGCCTGTCGTTGGGCCAGATCAACCACGCGTTCGATGAACTTCGTAAGGGCGATGCCACGCGCAGTGTGATCGAGTTCGGCTGATGGCGGCGCATCCCGACGACGCCCCCAAAACGATCGCGGTCGCGGAGAAGGACCGGCTCGACGAGGGCAAGTTGACCGCGTGGATGGAAGCGAACGTCGAGGGGTTCGAAAGCCCGCTGAGCTATTCGAAGTTCGCCGGTGGTCAGTCGAACCCGACGTTCAAGATCGATGCGTCATCCGGCAGCTATGTGCTCCGCCGCAAGCCGTTCGGCAATCTGCTGCCCTCGGCGCATGCGGTCGATCGCGAGTACCGGGTGATCGCCGGACTCTACCCGACCGGCTTCCCGGTCGCGCGCCCCTATGGTCTCTGCACCGATCCCGAGGTTGTTGGCACCGACTTCTACGTCATGGGGTTCGCCGATGGGCGCAATTTGTGGGACGGCACGTTGCCCGACTATGCCCCCGACGAGCGCACCGGTATCTACAATGCAATGTGCGATACGCTCGCCGCGCTCCACAACACCGATCATGTCGCGGCGGGGCTGGGCGAATACGGCAAGCCGGGCAATTATTTCGAGCGCCAGGTCGCGCGCTGGACCAAGCAATACAAGCTCGCCGAGACCGAGCATATGCCGGCGGTCGAGAGCCTCATCGAGTACCTCCCGCGCACGCTCCCCGAACAGACGCGCACCTCGGTCGTCCATGGCGATTACCGCATCGACAACATGATGTTCCACAAGACCGAGAACCGCGTCATCGCGCTGCTCGACTGGGAATTGTCCACGCTCGGCGATCCGCTGGCGGATTTCAGCTATTTCCTGATGAGCTGGGTGACCAAACCGGAGGGCCGTTCGGGCGTGATGGGCGTTGCCGGCGGCGATGGCGGCATCCCGACGATCGACGACATGGTCGCGCGTTACTGCGCCGCGACGGGGCGCGACGGGGTGCCCGACCTCAACTGGTATTTCGCCTACAATCTGTTCCGTCTGACCGGCATCGTCCAGGGCATCAAGAAACGTATCGTCGAAGGCACGGCATCGTCGGCACAGGCGGAGAAGTCGGCGGCGGGCGTGTATCGGCTCGCTGACGCGGCGTGGAACTTTGCGCAGAAGGCGGGCGCTTAAATCCCCCTCCCGCTTGCGGGAGGGGTTAGGGGAGGGCGTGTGATACTCCCCAAATCTAACGAGGGAGGACGGACCCTCCCCCAGCCCCTCCCGCTTGCGGGAGGGGAGAAAGAAGGAGAGGGCAATGTCGCGATTCGATCTGACCGGCAAGGTCGCCGTCATCACCGGCTCGTCGAAGGGGATCGGCAAGGCGACCGCTTATGAGATGGCCGAGAATGGTGCGAAGGTCGTCATCTCCAGCCGCAAACAAGATGCGTGCGACGCGGTCGCCGCCGAGCTTAACGGCAAATATGGCGAGGGCACTGCAATTGCGGTCGCGGCGAACATCTCGAGCAAGGAAGCGCTGCAGAACCTGGTCGACGAGACGCGCGCCGCGTTCGGGCAGATCGACGTGTTGGTCTGCAACGCCGCCTCGAACCCCTATTACGGCCCGCAGGCCGACATCACCGACGAGCAGTTCCGCAAGATTCTCGACAATAATATCGTATCGAACCACTGGCTCATCAGCATGGTCGTGCCCGAGATGCGCGCGCGCCGGGACGGGTCGGTGATCATCATCTCGTCGATCGGCGGCTTGCGTGGGTCAACCGCGATCGGCGCCTATTGCATTTCCAAAGCCGCCGACATGCAACTCGCGCGCAATCTCGCGCACGAATACGGCCCGGATAACGTTCGCGTGAACTGCATCGCGCCGGGGCTGATCCGGACCGATTTCGCCAAGGTGCTGGTCGACGATCCCAAGCGCCAGGAAGCCGCCAGCCGGTCGGTCCCGTTGCGCCGGATCGGCGAGCCGGAGGATATCGCCGGCGGCGTGGTGTTCCTGGCGTCGAAAGCGGCGGCGTTCACTACGGGGCAGACAATCGTAATGGATGGGGGCGTGACAATTTAGTGCAGCCCGAAGACACATATCCCGTTCGTGCTGAGCTTGTCGAAGCACTGCCTTCTTCTTGGGCGGGGTAACAAGTGCATGACAGCCCTTCGACAAGCTCAGGGCGAACGGAGGTTTTGAAATGGCCAGATTCACCGACAAGTCGATCATCGTCACCGGCGCAGGCTCCGGCATCGGTCGCGCCACGGCGTTGCTGTTCGCGCGCGAGGGCGGCAAGGTCGTGGTCGCCGACAAGACCGACGGCGCCGATGGCACTGCGAAGGCTGTCACCGACGCCGGCGGCACCGCAGTCGCGATCCAGATGGACGCCGGGCTGGAGGAAGACGTGATCCGCACCGTCCAACTCTCTGTCGACAGCTTCGGCGGGCACGACATCATCTTCGCTAATGCCGGGATTTCGGGCGGGATGGCGAACATCTTTGACACCGACGTCGGGCTGATCACCGAGGTGCTGCGCGTGAACCTGATCGGGCCGTATCTGGCGATCAAGCACGCCGCCCCGAAGATCGCGGAGCGCGGCGGCGGCGCGATCGTGCTGACTGCCAGCGTCGCGGGCATCCGGTCGGGGGCCGGATCGCCGGCCTATTCGGCATCGAAGGCGGGGGTGATCAATCTCGCCAAGACATCGGCGCAGCAGCTCTCCGGATCGAACATCCGCGTCAATGCGATCTGCCCTGGGCTGACCGAGACCGGCATGACCAAGCCGACCTTCGACTATGCGCGCGAGGCGGGGAAGATGGACCGCGTCGGACGCCTCAACCCGCTTCGGCGCGGCGCGCAGCCCGAAGAACTGGCCGAAGTCGCCGCGTTCCTCGCCAGCGACGCTGCAAGCTACGTCAACGGCCAGGCAATCGCGGTCGACGGCGGACTGTCGTCGAGCCATCCGGTGACCAAGCAGGAATATGGGCGCACAGCGGTGTGATCATAGCGGCTAAAAGGGGGCGAAGATGGCGGACGACGGGGAACGAGCGGTAGCTGGGGCGATCGTTACCAAGCCGCGCGGCTGGCTCGCCGCATTTGGTCTCATCCTGATTCTCGCCGGGGCCTGGCTCGCTTCTGCGATCCAGACGAGCGGCGGGATCTCGGTAAGCGACATCCGCTTTCGCGGCGCAAGCGGCACCAAGATGAGCGCGACGCTCTACGTGCCGCCTGGAATAGACGCGCAGCACCCCGCGCCAGGCATCCTCGCGGTGCACGGCTATATCAATTCGCGCGAGACGCAGGACGCCTTTGCCATCGAGTTCGCGCGGCGCGGCTATGTCGTGCTGGCGCTCGACCAGACCGGGCACGGTGCGAGCGGCGGGAAGGCGTTCGCCAATTGGTTCGGTGGGCCCGACGGGCTGGCATATCTGCGGTCGCTGCCGTTCGTCGATCGCAACCAGATAGGGTTGGAGGGTCACAGCATGGGCGGATGGACTGTGCTAGCCGCTGCCGCTGCGATGCCCGATGCATACCGTTCGATCGTGCTCGAAGGATCGTCGACCGGGGCGCCGTTCGCCAAGGATGGCGACCCGACTTGGCCGCGCAATCTGGCTTTGGTCTATTCGCGCTACGACGAATTTTCCAAGCTGATGTGGAACAGCGACCGAGCGATCGACGTGCCGAACAGCGCCAAGCTGCGGGCGGTATTCGGCACCGCCGCGCCGATTATCACGGGGCAGATATACGGCAGCGTCGATACTGGCACCGCGCGCGTCTTGTATCAGCCGAATACGACGCACCCCGGCGATCATATCTCGCGCGTCGCGATCGGGCATGCGCTCGACTGGTTCGCGACGACGCTCAAGGGGGGGCGGCCGCTGCCTACCGACGATCAGATCTGGTATTGGAAAGAGTTCGGCACCGGGATCGGGCTGATCGGGTTCGTCGCGCTGATCGCCGCCGCGTTCGACCTGCTGAGCCGCAGCGGGGCATTTCATACGGCGCGCGGCGTGGCGGTGGCCGGGGCGGCGGTCCGGGACGCGCGCTGGCGGCGGGGTTTGCTGCTGACGACGATTGTGCCAGCGTTGCTGTTCTTTCCTGCGTTCATCGCCGGCGCGCTGGGCGTGCCGCCGTTCGTGCTGCTGCCCCAGGGCATCACCAACCAGGTCGTATTGTGGGCGCTGCTGAGCGGCGCGGCAGGGCTGGCGCTCGCGCGGTTCGGGCCGCCATTGCCGCCTCGCATAGAAACGCCATGGCTGCTGGCGATCGGCCTTGCGGTCGCCACGGTGGCGATCGGCTATGCCGTTCTCATCATCTTCGACCGGCTGTTCCTGACCGACTTGCGTTTCTGGGTAATTGGGCTGCGCGTACCGACGCCACGGCAGGCGCTGATCTCGTGCATTTATGTCGGGCCTTTCACTTTGGCGTTCGCCTGGTCGTTGGGCGGCTTGCGGCGCTTCGCCATCGTCGGTGAGTCGCGAGTGGCGGCCTATGGCACCGCGGCCGCGGCCTCGGCGCTCGGCATCACGCTGATGCTGGCGATCATCTACGGCCTGTTCTTCGCTACCGGTACCCTCGTGACCGGGTTCGATCCGTTGAGCACGGTTGTCGCGCTTCAGTTCGTGCCTATTCTGATCGTGGTCGCCCTCCTCGCGACGTTCGCCTGGCGGCGCACCGGCAGCTATCGACCGGGCGCGGTGTTGGTCGGATTGCTCGTCACGCTCTATGTCTGCGCAGGCACAGCGACTCACGCCTGGAATTGAAGCGTCAGCGCGGTTCGCGTTTCCGGATCAAGCCTTCCTGCGCCACGCTGGCGACCAGCCGTCCGTCGCGGGTGAAGATACTACCCCGGTTCATGCCGCGGCCGTGCCCGGCCCACGGGCTGTCCATCGCGTAGAGCAGCCATTCGTCGGCGCGGAAATCCTCGTGGAACCACATCGAATGGTCGAGGCTCGCGGTCTGCATCCCCGGCGTCATCCAGTTGACGCCGTGCGGCATCATGCTCGTCGCCATCAGCCCCATGTCGCTGGCATAAGCCACGATCGCACGGTGCATCGCGGGGTCGTCGCTGAGCGGGGCGAGCGCCTTCATCCAACTGTAAGTGACCGGGTCTCGCTTGCTCGGCGTGAACCAATTGCGCGGGTGGAGGGGCCGCAGGTCGATCGGGCTTTTCCAATCTAGGAAGCGCTTGCGGTGCGCTTCGGGCATGTGCTTCGCCGCGTCTACGCGTAGTTCGGTTTCCGACTTGAGGTCTTCGGGCGGCGGGATGTCGGCGGGGAAGGCATCCTGATGGTGCAGGCCCTCCTCTGCGACCTGGAAGCTTGCGGCCATGTTGAGGATCGGTTGGCCGTTCTGCGTCGCGATCACACGGCGCGTGGCGAAGCTCTTGCCGTCGAAATCGCGCACCACCCGGTAGACGATCGGCAGCGCGTCGTCGCCCGCGCGCATGAAATAGGCGTGAAGCGAATGCGCGGCTTTTCCCTCGGCAGAGCGCTGCGCGGCCTGCAGCGCCTGGCCGATCACTTGCCCGCCGAATACGCGACCGCGGCCGCCAGGGAGCTTCATTCCGCGATATAGATCGGTGTCGAGCTCCTCGACGTCTAGCAAGGTGACCAAGCCCGCGACGAGACCTTCGGGCGTGGGGGAAGGGTGAGGAATTTCGTTTTGTTCGGCCATAGCTAACCCCCTAGCAGTGCTCCCGCGCAGGCGGGAGCCCAGAGTTGCAAGCGATGGCGCTCGTGACACTGGACCCCCGCCTTCGCGGGGGAACGTTCAAGATCAATATCCGGCCGCCCGCGCAATCTTGTCGGCGTGGAAGTTGGCATCGCCGAACATTTCGGCGAGCACGCGCTGGCGCTTCATGTAAAAACCGATATCGAACTCGTCGGTCATGCCGATCCCACCGAACATCTGGACGCCTTCCTGCACCGCGAGCATCGTCGCTAGTCCAGTCTGCGCCTTCGCGACCGACACGGCTTCGTCGGCACGGTCGGCGCCGGAGTCGAGCATCTGTTGCGCGCGAAGCGTGGCGGCGCGGGCGACTTCCATCTCCGAATAGAGGTGCGCGGCGCGGTGCTGGAGCGCCTGGAAGCTGCCGATCAGCACGCCGAACTGCTTGCGCTGCTTGAGATACTCGACCGTCATGTCCATCGCGCCGCCGCCCACGCCGAGCAATTCGGACGCCGCACCGGTGCGGCCCGCGCGGAGCAGCCGGTCGAGCGGATTGCGGCCGGCATCGACCTCGCCGATCACGGCATCGGCGGTAACCTCGACGCCGTCGAACTCGAGCCGCGCGGCGAGGCTGGAGTCGGCAAGCCGCTCGGCATCGGCGGTCAGCCCCGCCGCGCCCCTGTCGACCGCGAACAGCGTCACGCCGTGCGCATCGTCGGGCGAACCCGCCGTGCGTGCGGCGACGATGATCAAGTCGGCGACATGGCCGTGGGCGACGAACTGCTTCCTGCCCGACAGTTTGAACCCGTTGCCCGAGCGTTCGGCCTTGAGCGCGACCGAATCGCGGAACTTCGCCTGCTCGTCGACCGCGAGCGCGGCGACGGTGTCGCCCGACAGGATGCCCGGGAAATATTTCCCTGCCTGCGCAGTGCCCTTGAGCGCCTCGACCGCCGCAACCGCGGTGGCGAGGAACGGGGAGGGCGACAGGTTGCGGCCGATCTCCTCGAGCACCACGCCCGCCTCGACATGGCCGAGGCCCAGGCCTCCCTGATCCTCACCGATCAGGATGCCGGTGAAGCCCATTTCGGCGAACGATTTCCACAGGTCGCGGCTGAAGCCGGTCTGGTCGTTGGAGTCGCGCAACGCGCGCATATGTTTGACGGGCGCATGTTCGGCGACGAAATCCTTTGCGGTGTCGCGCAGCATCGTCTGTTCGTCGTTCAGATAGAGGGGCATTTCTTACTCCGTATTCCGGCGAAGGCCGGAATGCTGGGTTGATCGATGGACGTGCGGCCAACGCTCCGGCCTGCGCCGGAGCACACTTGTCACGATGGTAGCTCGAGTATCCGCTTCGAAATGATGTTGAGCTGCACCTCGCTCGTCCCGCCCTCGATCGAATTCGCCTTGGTGCGCAGCCAGGCACGCGGGCCGCTGCCCCTGTTCGAGCGCTCGCTCTCCCACTCCAGCGCATCCGATCCGCCCGCCGCCATCACCAATTCGTGGCGGGACTTGTTCAGCTCGGTGCCGTAATATTTCATCATACTGGGCTGGGCGGGGTGCGCCTTGCCGGCCTTGAGGTCGTCGATGAACTTCTCCGACATCGCGTTGAACGCCTTGGCGCGCACTTCGAACAGAGCGATCTGGGCGCGGAGCAGCGGGTCGGCGAGCGTGCCTTCATCGGTCATCCCGACCGTCCGCTTGGCGCCGTCGAGCAATGGATTGCCGCCAGCAGAGCCGAGTCCCATGCCGCTGATCATCTCGCGCTCGTGCCCGAGCAGATATTTGGCAACGTCCCAGCCTTTATTCTCTTCGTAAACAAGGTTTTCCTTGGGGACTTTCACATTGTCGAAGAAGGTTTCGCAGAACGGGGAATAGCCACTGATCAACAGGATCGGCTTGGTCGAGACACCCGGCGTCTGCATATCGAACAGGACGAAGCTGATCCCCGCCTGCTTGAGCGATTTGTCGGTGCGCACGAGGCAGAAAATCCAGTCGGCCTGGTCGGCGTAGCTCGTCCACACCTTCTGGCCGTTGACGACGTAATGGTCGCCCTTGTCCTCGGCGAAGGTCTGCAAGCCCGCGAGATCGGACCCGGCGCCCGGCTCCGAATAGCCCTGGCACCAGCGGATTTCGCCGCGCGCGATCTTGGGCAGATGCTCAAGTTTCTGCGCCTCGGTGCCGTATTTCAGCAGCGCTGGGCCGAGCATCGAAATACCGAACGAATTCAGCGGATTGCGCGCGCGAATTCGCTGCATTTCTTCGCGCAGGATCTTCGTCTCGGCCGGCGCAAGGCCACCGCCGCCACATTGCTTCGGCCAGTCGGGCACCGTCCAGCCGCGCGCCCCCATCTTGTCCATCCATTCCTTTTGCGCCGGGGTCAGCATCGACTGGTCGCGGCCGCCCCAGACGGCATCCTTGTCGCTGCGCACCGGCTCGCGCATCTCGGCCGGGCAATTCGCCTCCAGCCAGGCGCGCGTTTCGGCGCGGAAGGTTTCCAGATTGTCGCTCATCATCACTCCTCAGGCGGCGGGCCGCACGAACTGGATCATTTCGATTTCATGGCCCTCGGGGTCTTTCACGAAGGCCAGGCGCATGCTGCCCATGTCGCGCGGCGGAGCGACCACGCTCGCGCCGTTGGCGAGCGCGTGCGCGACCGCCGCGTCGACGTCGCGCGTCAGGAACCCGACCGGGCCGTAACCGCTGCCGATCTCGACATCGCGGCCGTCGGCGTGGCGGTAGAGGACGAGCGTGAATTGCTCGCCGGGCAGCGCCAGCATCACTTCCTCGAGCGTCGGCAGCGTGAAACGGCTGCGCTCCTCGAACCCGAACGTGTCGGCGTAGAATTTTTGCATCGCGTCGAGGTCGCGGACGATCAACTTGAAGAAATTGAGCTTGAATCTCAGCGTGGACAGGGCGGTTGCGGGTGCTTCGGCAACAGCTTGCGTCATGACATCATCATCCGGTTAGCCAGTCGCGCGATGGCGATGGCGGTGTGATCCTTGAGCGTGTCGGCGATCGCCTGGACGCCGATCGGCAAGCCGTCGGGGTCGGTGCCGATCGGAAAGCTGGTCGCCGGCAGCATCGGGAAGGTCGCGAGCCCAGGGAAGGCGAATTGCAGCCCGAACGGCGTCGCTTCGCCATTGATGTCGAGCACGCGCTTGGGCAGCGGCGTGTCATCATGCGCGAACGCCGTGACGCCGAGCGTCGGCGCAATCACGGCGTCGTAGCTCTTGAAAAGTGCATTCCACGCCCGCTTGTTGCGCGCCTGCTCGTCACGCAGATCGAACCATTCGATCAAGGTCGTCGGGGCCGATCCGTCCTGCGGCACGCCGCGCGCGATCGTGATGTTGAGCATCTTCATATAATGGCGCTGTTGCGCGTCGAGATCGGGGATCAGCTCGCTGGTGCGATCGACCGTCGCACCTGCGTCGTGCAGCGCGTCGGCCAGCCGGTCGAGCGCGTCGGCGATGGGGGCTGCGACCTTCGCGCCCGGATGTTCGCTCAGCACGAGGATGCGATAGCCGCTCGCCGGGCGATTATCAGACTGGATGAGGGGATGGTCGGCGAGAATGTCGAGCGCGAGCGCGAGGTCGTCGGCATTCCGCGCCAATGGTCCGATCACCGACAGTTCGCCCGGCGCGCCATCTGTGCCGGGGAAGTGGTGCCCGAGGCGGCTCAGCGCACCGAAGGTTGGCTTGTGGCCCCACACGCCGTTGAACGCGGCGGGTACACGGATCGAGCCGCCGATGTCGCTGCCCATCTCCAGCGGCACCATGCCCGACGCCAGCGCCGCCGCCGACCCGCCCGATGAGCCACCCGCGACGCGGCCGGGATGGTGCGGGTTGTTGGTGCGACCATAGACCGGATTGACCGATTGCAGGTCGGCCAGGCTGACCGGCACATTGGTTTTGCCCAGGAACACCGCACCGGCTGCCTTCAGTCGCTGGACCGCCACCGCATCCTTTTGAGCGATATGGCCGCGATGCGCCTCGAAGCCCCATGTCGTCGGCAGGCCGGCGATGTCATAGCTTTCCTTGATCGTCATCGGCACGCCGAGCAACGGCGCGGTGTCGCCGGCTGCCAACCGGCGATCCATCTCCGCCGCCTGTTGCCGTGCTCGATCGAAATCGCGCACGACCACCGCGTTGATCGGCCCGTCGCGCGCCTCGATACGGGCGATCGCCGCTTCGCATTCAAGGAGCGCGGTGGTCTCGCCGGACCGTATCGCCGCGGCGGTTTCGAGGGTCGAGCGCTCGCTCAATTGAACC
>JBDSED010000053.1:0-13644 GCA_039920225.1 Sphingomonas sp. | reverse complement strand
GCCCGTCGCGCGCGATCAGGAGGTCGGCCTCGGTCGGTCCCCACGTGCCGGCGGCGTACGTCGGGAGGTCGTCGACGACATGAGCCTCGACCTGGTACGCGGCGCGCACGTCGATTTCATCGACAATCTCGGCGGCGCGCATTTCGCGGTGACCAACCCGAATGCCGCCTCTGGGTGCGGCTGCGGCACGAGCTTCTCGGTCTGACGCTCGCGTGAAAATCGTCACGTATAACGTCAACGGCATCAAGGCTCGGATCGAGCGGCTGGTCGAGTATCTGACCGAACAGCAGCCGGACATCGTATGTCTGCAGGAAATCAAGTCGGTCGACGAAGGCTTCCCGATCGATGCGATCCGCGCGGCGGGCTATGGCGCGGTGTGGCATGGGCAGAAGGGATTCAACGGCGTCGCCGTGCTGGCCAAGGGCAAGGACCCGGTCGAGCGCCAGCGCGGTCTCGCCGGCGATCCCGAGGACGAGCATAGCCGCTACCTCGAATGCGACGTCGAGGGGCTGGTCGTCGCGTCGATTTACTTGCCCAACGGCAACCCGCAACCCGGCCCCAAGTTCGACTACAAACTGAAATGGATGGAGCGCCTCGCCGATCGCGCGCGCGACCTCCTCGCCGAGGAACTGCCGGTGGTGCTGGCGGGCGATTACAACGTCATCGCCAACGACGACGACACCTTCTCCGTCCGTGCGATGCAGGACGACGCGCTGATGCAGCCCGAAAGCCGCCAGCGTTACCGCAGTTTGCTCGCGCAGGGGTGGACCGACGCGTTGCGCACGCGATACCCCAGGGGCGGCGTCTGGACCTTCTGGGATTATCAGGCCGGCGCGTGGCAGCGCGACGCGGGGTTCCGCATCGACCATCTGCTGCTCTCGCCGATCGCCGCCGACCGCTTGCGCGACGCCGGCGTCGACAAGGACTATCGCGGCCGCGAAAAGGCGAGCGATCACGCGCCGACCTGGGTCCGGCTGCGGTGAAGATCGCGTCGGCGCTGAGCGCGTTGCTGATCGCGGCGCCAGCTGTGGCGCAGGACAAGCCGCGAGATTATTGTCCGGCCCGCCCGGGACTCGGCTCGCCCGCCTGCACGATCGATGCCGGGCGCGTGTCGGTCGAGACGTCGCTCGCCGATTGGACGCTCGATCGGCGACCGGGTGACCGTACCGACACGGTGCTGATCGGCGACACACTCGTACGGATCGGGCTGACCGACACAATCGAGGCGCAGATTGGCTGGACGCCCGTCGGGTTCATGCGTGAGCGCTCGGGTGCAACGGTCGATCGCGCGACGCGGGTCGGCGACGTAACGCTCGCGCTCAAGGCCAATCTGGCCAATCCCGACGGCAGCGGTTTTGCGGTCGCCGTGCAGCCGTTCGTGACGCTGCCCGTCGGTCGCCAGCCGGTGGGGGCGGGCGATTGGGGCGCAGGCGTCGTGGTGCCGTTGACCTACGAGCTATCGAAGACGGTCAACGTCCAGTTCGTGCCAGAGGTGGATGCGGCGGTGAACGCGAATGGCCGCGGGCGGCATTTCGCCGCGAGTGCGGTCGTCGGCGTCGCGGTCGAGCTCAACGACAAGCTGACCGTCGAACTCGAAGGCCAGGCGCTGCGCGACGACGACCCGATGGGCAAGACCTGGCAGGACAGAGCGGCGTTGTCCTTCGCGTACAAGGCAAGCGACGATCTGCAGTTCGACGTCGGCGGTATCGCCGGGCTCAACCGCGATGCGCCCGACATCGAACTCCTCGCCGGGATATCGCGGCGCTTCTGATTGCCGACGATCGGCAAGCCATCCTATTGATTGGCGAATTTTACTAATAACTACATTTGTAGTCTGGTGCTAAGCCGTTGAAGTATATCACTTAGAGTGATTGGCATACTTAATGCACTAACACAGTGGTCGATGCCCCGTGTCGACTGAGTAGGAGCAGACGTATGTTCAACAAAATCGCAATCGCCAGCCTCGCCGTTATCGGCATGATCTCGTCCGGTCCGGTGTTGGCGGCCGGCAAAAACAACGATCAAAGCGCGATTTCCGCCAAGGAGCAGCCCGAAAGCAATACGAAGACCCGATACTGCGCCAGGACTGAGATGGTCACTGGCTCGATCCGGCAGGGCCGGGTCTGCAAAACCGCCGACGAATGGCGCGCCGAGGGCGTCGATGCGACGAAGCTTCAGACGCGAAACTGACCCGCGCTTATCCGAAATCGACCGGGCGGGGCATGTGGCCCCGCCGGTCACTGCCGAGACCGTGGCCGTTTAGCAACCGCCGCTCCCGAACGCGTCGGAATAATCCTCAAGACCAGTCGTCGACGCAAAAATCTCGTCGCGCGTTTTGCCGTCAACTACGATCGGGCGTGGAACGGAACTGTCCTTAAAGATCGCCAGAAAATTGGCTTCACGCGCGTCGAATTGGGCCTTGTTCGCATAGACCGTGACCTGCTGGATCTGGGGAGGCTTGTCGCGCTGGTTCCGGGTTGCAAGCAGATGATAATCGGCAATTTGCCCGCGTTTGAGCGCTTCGCGCCGTGCCGCAAGCCAGCCGATCTCGAAATAGCGGCGAGCATATTCCCACATTCCGGCGCGCACTTCGACCGCACTGATCGTCCAATACTGCGCGCACCGCATAGATTGCTCCGGTGCGGCGCCCATAACGGACAACGCCATACCCAGTCCTGCCAGAATCATCGCATCCTCCAACCGACTAGTTTTCCTACAGCGTCTTTTCGTAGATCACGTACACCTTGTTGACCTTGCTCTCGATCGCGGCGGCAATCGCGTTCATGCCCTGATTGTCGTCGAGCACCCAGCCGATTTCGCCGCGCGTGCAGCCGTATTTCACGATAGCCGAGCGGCGGATATACTCGATCATCATGAACGCGAGTTGCGCGGCGATCCGCGACGATTGCAACTCCTTGACCACACCCATCAGCGGCACGCGCATGGTGCGGACGCGAGGCTTGCGGAGCCACAGCAACAGCTTGGCCCAGCCGAACGGCAGCAGCGAGCCGTTGAGCGGCTTGATCGCTTCGTTGAGGTCGGGGAGGGTGATCATGAACGCAACCGGCTTGCCGTCGAGTTCGGCGATGCGGATCAGGTCGTTGAACACGATCGGCTTCAGCTTGACCCCGACATCGGCGATTTCGGGCGGGGTGAGGGGGACGAACCCCCAATTGTCCGCCCAGGCATCGTTGAGAATCGCCAGGATGATCGCGGCCTCTTCCTCGAACTTCGACTTGTCGACCTCGCGGATGCGGATGCTCGGGTTTCGCTCGCCCGACTTGATGATGCGTTGGACGATCGGCGGAAAGCCGTCGACGATGTCGAGATCGTAGGTGTGGAGCGTCTTGACCGGATGATACCCGGCACGTTCGATCCAGCCCTTATATTCGGGCTTGGCGTGCCCCATCATGATCGTTGGCGGGTGGTCGTAGCCCTCGACCAGCAGCCCCGGTTCCTCCCAGATCGACATGCTGATCGGCCCGAGCACGCGCGTCATGCCTTCCCCGCGCAGCCAATCCTCCGCCGTCGCGATCAGCGCCTTGGCGATATCCTCATCGTCCGCGTCCAGATAACCCCATTGCCCGCATCCGGGGCCGAACCCCTTGTCGGCGGGCATGGTCAGCGCGAGCGTATCGATATGCGCGGAAATGCGTCCGACCACTTGCCCGCCGCGCTCGGCGAGAAACAATTGCGCCTTGGCGTGGCTGAACCAGCCATTCTTTTCGGGGGTGATCAGGCCCAGCGCCTCACCTTTCAGCGGTGGCACCCAATTCGGATCGTCCTTGTAAAGGCGGAACGGCAGGTCGATGAACTTCTTGCGGTCGGCCTTGCTGTCGATCGGGCGGATGGTGGTTGGGGAGGGCATCGGTACCTCACTTCGGTTGCCGCGCGGGGTAGGCAAAGTGCAGGTGTTCTTCAATGCCTTGCCGTCACCCCGGCCTTGTGCCGGGGTCTGCCTGGCGGCAGACTGGCTACCACCATTGGCCGATTGAAGCGCGGCTAGGCGGGCCCGGCACAAGGCCGGGGTGACGGGTTGGGCAAGCACGGTAATCTCGATCACACTGATCGCACGTTGGTTTGCCACCCTATCGCCACTATATCCCTGTAATGGCTCAAGGCATGGACACAGTCGCAACCCTCGATCGCCTGGATACCGGCGCCGCATCCGGCGTGGCGTCGCGCGTCGCGGCGCGCCGGCCGGTCGACGACGACAAGGCGATGCTGAAGGCCGCCGCCGACCTGACGCGCGACCTCAATGCGCCCAACCCGTCGATCTATTGGGCGGACATGCTGGCGTCCGTTTTGGTCGGTTACGGCGCGCTGGTCGCGGCGGTCCTCGCGCCGTCGCTCGCCTGGGGCATCGCGGCGGGCGTGGTTGCGGCCCTGGCGTTGTATCGTGCAGAAAGCTTCATCCACGAACTGACGCATATCAAACATGCGGCGGTGCCGGGGTTCCGGCTCGGCTGGAACTTGCTCGTCGGGATCCCATTGCTGACCCCGAGCTTCATGTACGAGGGCGTCCATAACCTCCACCATGCGCGCACGCGTTACGGCACGGCAGAGGATCCCGAATATCTGCCGCTGGCGCTGATGAAATGGTGGACGCTGCCGGTGTTCATTTTGGTGTCCGCGCTCGCGCCGGTCGCATTGCTGGTCCGCTATGCCGTGCTGACCCCGCTATCGGTCGTGTTCCCGCCGCTGCGCCGCGTGGTTGTCGCGCGTTATTCGGGTCTGTAGATCAATCCGTCGTTCCGCCGCCGCGCCCCGGAAGGCCCCGCAAAGGCGCTGTGGCATCGACTCGAGGCTGCGGCGAGCTTTTATGCGATCGCGCTGATCGTGCTGACCGCGACCGGGATTATCCCGCTAAAGGCGTTCCTGATCTTCCTCGCCGTCACCTCCGGCTTGGCGGTGACCAATCAGGTGCGCACGCTCGTCGCGCACCTATGGGAAAATGAGGGCGAAGCGATGAGCGTGACGGCGCAATATCTCGATTCGGTCAACGTGCCGCCGCCCGCCTTGCTGCCGATGCTCTGGGCGCCCGTCGGCTTGCGCTATCACGCGCTGCATCATTTGCTGCCCGGCCTGCCCTATCACGCGCTGGGCACGGCGCACCGCCGCATCAGCGCCGCGCTCGAAGCTGATTCGGTCTATCACAAGGGCAATTACAGAGGTCTGCCGTTCCTCGCGGCGCGCTTGGCCAAGAGTACCGTGACGCGCCGCTGAGTTAGATGCTTGCAATGTAGGATTTTGGCTGTCAGCATTCTTCGCATCTCACTGATATTGATGCGAAAACGCTAGTCCGAAGCGATCGCGATAGTGTAAACCTAGTGTAAACTTAAGCCTATTCCTCGGTCCGGATCAGCACCGCTTCGCCGATCATCAGGAACAGCAGAAACGGCGCCCACGCCGCAAGGTAGGGAGGGTAAGCGCCGAGATTGCCCATCGCCAGCGCGAAATTGTCGATCACGAAATAGGTGAAGCCCAGGCCCATCCCGATCACCGCGCGGATGAACAGCTTGCCCGATCGCGCGATGCCGAACGCCGCGACCGCGCCCAACAGCGGCATCAGCACCGCCGCCAGCGGTCCCGACAATTTGTGCCACATCTCGCCTTCGTAGGATTTGGTGGGCCGCCCGGCCGCCTTGAGCGCCCCCACGGCGTCGCGTAGCTCGAGAAACGACAGTCCTTCGGCATTGACGCTAGCCAGGGTGAATTGGTCGGTGCGGACGCCCCTCGCTACGACGATCGAACCGAGGTCGCTGACTTGGCCGCTGGCGACGTCGAACTTGCGTGCGGGCCAGATTCGCCAGCCGGTGCCCTGCTGCCGACCATGATCGGCCGTGACGGTCGAGATCAGCCGCCCTTGTGGGTCGCGGTCGTAGAACGCGATTCCGGTCAGTACCGCAGAGTCACCGCTCCGCTGCACACGTTTGACGTTGATCAGGTCTTCGCCCGCCTTGGTCCACACGTTGGTGCGGTCGCCGTGATCGATCGGGACAGACGCGTATTCGACCTTTTTCCAGGCATCGAGCGTAGCGGTCGCACGGCTGACGACGCGGTCGTTGAACGCGAAGCTGAGCGCCGCCATACCGATCGCGGCAACGATCATCGGCGCGAGGATCTGGTGCGCGGACAGGCCGGCCGCCTTTAGCGAGATGACCTCGCTGTTCTGGTTGAGCGTCGAATACGTGATGATCGCGCCGAGCAGCACCGAATAGGGCAGGAACCGCGCGATGATCTGCGGCGTGCGCAGCGAGATGTAATGCCACACATCGGCCTGCGTATTGCCGGGATGCGCGAGGATGATCCCGGATTCGCTCAACGCGTCGAGGAACTGAAGCACGAGAACGAGCGCCGCCAGCACGGCGAAAGCGCGGACGATGAACGTCTTCGCCATGTAGAACGATACCGTTCGCGACGGAAAGAACTGCATCGAGATCATGCCGTCGCCCCCGCGACCGGCGCTTCGTCGTCAGCACCGTCATCCTCGTCGCCGGGCCGAATACGCCGGCCCGGCAGCCAGCGCCGCACCGCCTTGGCTAGCTTGGCGAACACGCGCTCGAGCGCGCCGATCGGCTGGCCGCCGGGGACATAGGCGATCGTGTAATACATCCACAGGACGAGCCCCGCGAAGACCGCGAACGGCACCCATAGCGCCAGGAAAGGGTCGATCTGGCCGAGCCCGCCGACCGCCTGGCCGTATTCGTTGACCTTGAAATAGGTGACGATCATGACGATCCCCAGGAACACGCCCAGCGCCGAGGTCGATCGCTTCGGCGGCACGCCCAGCGCCATCGCGAGCAGCGGCAACAGGAACATCGCCGCCACCTCGGTCAGCCGGAAGTGGAAGGCCGCGCGGCTGGTGTCGCGCAACTCCTCGTCCTTGTTGCTGGGCCGCCCAAGTACTGCGAGTTCGGGCAACGTGCGCTCCAGGTTGCGCCCGCCGCGACCGCGGAACGGATCCGTCTTGGGCAGCGGAATCGGAATGTTCCACAGGTCGAACCGCAGCACGCGGGGCGTCGGTACCCCGACCTCGTTGCGGACCAATGTGCCCTTGGTCAGTTGGAAGATGATCTCGTCGGGATTGGCGGTGCCGAAGAACTTGCCCTTTTCCGCGGTCACGGCGAGGGCATTGCCCTTCTTGTCGGTCTGCTGGAGGAAGATGCCCGACAGTTCGCGGCCTTCTTCGCGGCTCCGTTCGATACGCACGGTGGGGCCGCCATTGGGGAAACTGGTAAACTCGCCGACCTTGATCGAAGCGCCCAGCGCGCCGGTCCGCAATTCGTAGCGCAGCCGCTCATATTGGAAACGCGCCTGGGGCTGGATGTAACCGACGATCGCGAAGTTGAGCATCGCGAGTATGACCGCATACATATACGGCACGAACATCAGCCGGTTATAGCCGATGCCGACCGCGCGCAGTACGTCGAGCTCGGACGACGTGGCGAGCCGGCGGAACGCGAGCAGGCACCCCAGCAGCAGCCCGATCGGAATGCCCAGACCGAAATATTCGGGCAGCAGGTTGGCGAGCATCTGCCACACCACGCTGACGGGCCCGCCCTCGGTTGCGACGAAGTCGAACAGCCGCAGCATGCGGTCGAGCACCAGCAGCATCGCCGCGATGACCAGCGTCGAAAATAACGGGACCGCGATCAGCCGGGCCATGTAGCGGTCGATGGACTTCATGGGGGTGGGACGTCGGTCCTTCGGCCGGGGAGGCGGGGGCTGCGTGATCGAACGGCTATAGGCAGGCATGGGACCCGCGTCAGCCGGAAAAACTGTCCTATTCCGCCGCGAGTTGATCGGGCGGGGCGGCACGGGCGAAGGCCATCGCGTCGGCGATGGCTTGTTCCAGACCGGCGATAGTAAAAGGCTTGCGCAACACGGGCCGGCCGCCGAAATCGGCGGCCGATCCGTCGCCGGCAAAACCGGTCACAAACAGCACCGCGAGGTCGGGGCGGCGCGTCAGCAGGCCGGCGACCATTTCGGGCCCTGTCTGGCCGGGCATCAACACGTCCGTCACGACCAGGTCGAAAGGTCCTATATCGTCCACCATGCGCGGTGCCTCGAGCGGATCGGCGCAAGGGACGACGCGGTGGTCTAGTTCTTCGAGCGCGCCAACGGTGGCGGTCAGGACGCGTGGATCGTCCTCGACCACGAGTATGCCGAGGCCCGTGATCGCCGGTGCGCGCTCGGCGGAAATCAACGGGGCGGCGTTCGCGACGACATCGGTGGCGCCGCTGTGGCGCGGGAGATAGAGGGTGACGATGGTGCCCGCACCCGGCGTCGAATCGATCGCGATCTCTCCACCCGACTGCCGCACGAACGCGAAAATCTGGCTGAGACCGAGCCCGGTGCCCTTGCCGACCGGCTTGGTCGTGAAGAACGGCTCGAACACGCGCTCGATCAGTTCGGGTTCCATGCCGCAGCCTGTGTCACCGACCGCAATCGCGACATGATCGCCGCCCAGGCAATGACCGACCTGGCCCGCGGTCAGCGTCGTCGCGCTGGTGCGGATGCTCAGTTGCCCGCGTCCGTCCATCGCGTCGCGCGCGTTGACGGCAAGGTTGAGGAGGGTGTTTTCAAGCTCGTGACGGTCGGCCCAGATCGTCCAGCCCGATCCGTCATCGCCGCGCTCGACCGTGACCGCGTCCCCCAGCGTGCGGTCGAGCAAGTCCGACATGCCGGCGATGGCATCGACCGGCTTGATGGCTTCGGGATTGAGCGCCTCCTCGCGCGAGAAGGCGAGCAGCCGGCGGGTCAGGGCAGCGGCACGGTTCGCGCCGTCGGTCGCGTTGTCGAGATGACGGCGCGCGTCCTCCCGATCAGCGCCGAGCGAGCGACGGGCAAGTTCCAGCCCGCCCAAGACAACCGCCAGCATATTGTTGAAATCGTGCGCGATACCGCCGGTCAGTTGTCCGACGGCCTCCATTTTTTGAACTTGCCGCAGCTTGGCTTCCTGTTCGCTGAGCGCGAGCGTCGCTTCACTCACCGCGTCCTCGAGCATAGCCGACCGTTCGCGCTCGCTGTCGGCCTCTGCCCGCGCCGCCGCGCGTTCCTGCATCGCGCCGATCGTCAGCCCGCCGAGGACGATCGCGCCAAGCACAATTGCGATGCCAAAAATCGAGAGGATGCGCGCTATTTCTGTCGAGCGGTTGACCGTCGACATCGCCGCCGCGGTGCGCTTGCCGAGCAAATCGCGCTCGGCGTTCGTGATCCGCTCAAGCTCGCTGTCGATCTCGCGCAGCGACGACGATTTGCCGGCCTCGTAATAGCGCGAATAGGCCTGGCGGTCCTTCTTGTAAGCGGTGCTGAGCGCAGTCACCGATAGTTCCGCACCACGGCGCCGGAACGCGGCGCGCAGCCGATCGAGCGCGTGTTGCTGGTCGGGATTGTCCGCCGTGACGCTGTCGAGCCGGTCGATCTGCGCGCGCGCCTGATCCCATTGATCCGCATAATCCCGCCCGATGTCCTTGTTGCCGCTGACCACGTAGCGGCCGAGCGCGGCCTCGGCCCGGGCGATCGTTCCCGACAACGTACGCGTCAGGATCATCACGTCGTAGCTATGGCTTTGCAGCTGCAGCGCGCGGTCGCGTTGCGTGTTGGCGCTAGATTGCAGGATGACGAGCGCGATCAGGATGCCGAGGCCAAGCACAGCCATTACCGCCAGGGTCACCCCCCGCCAGATCGCACGCGCCCTGTCGACGAGCCGTCGTTCGGCCTCGTTCCCACCCATGTCTGCACTGTAGCGAATCGAACAAATCGAAGAAACCCCCGCGGTTTCCTCAACTGATCGCGTTTGTGATTCGTCCTGCCGCTTCGAACATTTTCAATACCGCGTCGATTTGCTCGGTAGTGTGCTCCGCGCAAAGCGAGCAACGGAGCAGGTAAGTTCCCGCAGGGGTCGCGGGCGGCCGCGCCATGTTGACGTAGAGACCGCTGTCGAGCAGCGCCTGCCACATTGCCACTGCCTGTTCCTGGTCGTCCAGAATCACCGCGATGATCGCGCTATCGGGCTTTTCGGTGCCGAGTTTGAACCCCATCGCGGTCAGCCCGCCGTGCAGCCGCCGCGCGTTCTCCCACAGATGCTGGCGCTTGTTGTGCGCGTGCTTGAGCTTGCGGATCGATGCCGCAGCGGTGGCGACGACCGACGGCGGCAGGCTGGCGGTGAAGATATAGGCGCGGCAGGCGAGGCGGATCGCTTCGAACTTTGGGTGGTTCGACACGCAGAACCCGCCCACGGTGCCGACCGATTTGGAGAAAGTGCCGACGACGAAGTCGACATCGCCTTCGCAGCCCTGCTCCTCGTATACCCCGCGGCCGTTGGGGCCGTAGAACCCCATCGAATGCGCCTCATCGCTCAGCACCATAGCGCCGTGCTTCTTGGCGACCGCGACCATTTCCTTGAGCGGCGCGATGTCGCCCAGCATCGAATAGACGCCTTCCAGCACGACCAGCTTGCCAGGCTCCTTCGGGAGTCGGCCAAGACGCTTGTCGAGGTCCTCGACATCGTTGTGGCGAAACCGGACGATCTCGGCATTGCCCTGCTTGCAGCCGTCGTAGATCGACGCATGGCTATCGGCGTCGAGGATGACATATTCGCCCTTGCCCGCGAGCGTCGAGATCATCCCGAGATTGGCCATGTAGCCCGTCGAGAAGACGATCGCGCCGGTCGTGCCGTAGAAATCGCGCAGCGCGTCCTCGACCTCCATATGGTCGCGGAAGGTGCCGTTGAGCATCCGGCTGCCGTTGGTGCCCGACCCGAACTGGTCGAGCGCGTCCTTGCCCGCCTGGATCACGTCGGGATCGAATGTCATGCCCATGTAATTGTAGGTGCCGAGCAGGATCGTCTCGCGCCCAGCGATGACGGCCTCGGTCGGCGACTTGACCTGCTCCATCACGATCGCGAACGGATCGGTCACGCCGGTGTCGATCAGCGCCTGGCGTTCGGCGATCAGCCCGTCGAACTTCGACATCAGGTCGGTTTCGGGCGCGACGGGCGCAGGGTTTTCGGGAAGCGCCTCGGCTGTGTCGATGGCATCAGTCATATCATTCTTCCTAACACCGTTCGGGCTGAGCTTGTCGAAGCCCTGACTTCTCTTCCTCGAAAGTAAGGACGACCCTTCGACAAGCTCAGGGCGAACGGAAAAATTACGCTTTCAGCTTCTCGACCGCGTCGACGAGCTGGCCGACCGTCTCGATCTCGGCCTGCATGTTCATCGTGATGATAATGTCGAACTCGTCCTCGATCGCGGCGACGAAATCCATCACCGTCAGGCTGTCCCATTCGAGGTCGTGCTGGAACGTCGTCGCGTCGCTCAGCGCCACTTGCTTCTTGTTGAACGGCTGGATCAGCCCGGTGACGATCTCGAAAGTCTTGGCGCGGTCGGTCATGATGGTTCCTTGTCCTCGCCGAAGGCGGTGCCAGCCAAATGCGGCGGCTTTCCGGCGAGGTTATAGCAACCCTTGGGCGCGATACCATGCCGCAGTCGCCGCGAGAGCGTCGCGCGTGTCGACTTGCGGCGCCCAGACATCGGCGGGCGGACGGGCGTGGCTGACCCAATCCTTGTGGCAGAAATAGCGGACTCGGTCGGGGGTCAGCTTCGCGCCCTTGCCGCGCACCAGGCGATCGCCAGCCGATACTGCGTCGAGGATCAAGCGAGGCAAGGGAAGGGGGAGCACCTTGCTGCCCGTCGCGATGCCGATCGCGCGGGCCAGGTCACGATGGTCCCAACCGTCGGGGCGACCGTCATCGGGTTCGACAATCTCGCGGGTCAGGGCGTTGCTCATGGGCAGCGCGATCAACAACCGCACCAGTTCCTCGACCGCGATCACCGATAGCCGCCCGCCGGCGGGCGGCAAGGGCATGACGTGTTTCTTCGCCAGCTTGAACAGCTCGAGCATTTCGTTGTCGCGCGGGCCGAAGATCGCCGGCGGGCGGACGATCGTCCAGTCGAGGTTGCTTGCGATCAGCACCTTGTCGGCCTCGGCTTTCGACCAACCATAATCGGACAGGTCGGGCTCGCGCGCGGCGATCGATGAGATCTGCACAAAGCGGCGGATGCCGGCGTGCTCTGACGCCGCGATCATGGCGCGGGTACCCTCGATATTGCCTGCGGCGAAGCCGGCGCGATCGGGTGCGTTGATGACGCCGGCAACGTGCAACACGGCCTCGGCGCCAGTCACAAGCGTGGCGAGGCTGGCGGCATCATCGAGAGCGCCCGCGACCCACGTCACCCCGGCGCGCTCGGCCTGTGGACGGCGCGCGAGCGCGCGCAGCTCGATCCCGGCGGAGAGCGCCTGGTCGATGACATGGCTCCCGACGAAGCCCGTTCCGCCGGTCAGCGCTATGACAGTCATGCAAGCACCATATGATTGCGGTGAACCAACGCCGCACGCGGCGCATAGCCCAGGATCGTCGCCGCTTCGTCGCTGCGCTTCCCCGCGATACGCGTGGCGTCGGCGGCGTCGTATTCGGCTAGCCCATTGGCGATAAGGCCGCCGGGCCCGACGATCGCGACCAAGTCGCCACGCGCGAAATCGCCCTCGATCCGCACCGCGCCGGCCGGAAGCAGGCTCTTGCCCGCCGCCAGTGCCGCCACCGCGCCGGCATCGACATGGACGACCCCGCGACTACGCAACCGCCCGCCGAGCCAAGCCTTGCGCGCCGTCGCCGCGCGCTCGGCGGCGAACAGCGTGCCGCGACCGCCCTCGATATAGCGTGCCAGCGGATGATCGATCCGCCCGTTGGCGATGACGAGCGGAATCCCCGCGCGCGTGGCGATCCGCGCCGCCTGCACCTTTGATGTCATGCCGCCCGAACCCATCCCCGACGAGGAGCCGCCGGCTATGCCTTCTATCGCCGCGTCGATGCGAGCGACATGTTCGATCAGCACCGCACCCGGCTTTGCGGGGTCGCGATCGTAGAGACCGTCGACATCCGACAGCAGCAGCACGCCCCGCGCGCCCGCCGCCTGCGCCACGCGCGCGGCGAGCCGGTCGTTGTCGCCGAACCGGATTTCCTCGGTCGCGACGCTGTCATTCTCGTTGATCACCGGCACCACGCCCAGCCCGAGCAACCGGTCGAGCGTCGCCGCAGCGTTGAGGTAGCGCCGCCGGTCTTCGAGATCGTCGAGCGTCACCAGCATCTGCGCCGCGGTCAGCCCTTCGGCGGCGAGGCATTCCGCCCAGACCTGGCTCAGCGCGATCTGTCCCGTCGCCGCGGCCGCTTGCGCATCCTCCAGGCTGGCACGGCCGCCCTTCGCCAATTTGAGCCGCCGCGCGCCCAGCGCGATCGCGCCCGACGACACGACGGCGATCTGCTGACTGGCGTTCTGGGCGATGGCGATGTCGGCGGCGAGGCTCGCCAACCAGTCGCGCCGCACCTCGCCGTCGGGCGTCACCAGTAGCGACGACCCGACCTTGACGACCAGGCGCGGGCAGGAGGAGGGCGTGAAGGCGCGCATCCAAGCCCGTTAGCGCTTACTCGCAGCTCACGCCAAGCTGGATGTCTACTATTGGTGATGGGGTGGACGCCCCCCGACGGCATCGATGTGCCAGAGTGGAGGTGTTGAACACCACTGAGGGAGGCGTCCATGTCGGAAGTTAGCATAATCGGGTTGGATATCGCCAAGCATGTTT
>JBDSED010000052.1:0-19460 GCA_039920225.1 Sphingomonas sp. | reverse complement strand
TGCGTTCGCCAGCGGTGGCTCGGTCGGGTACGACCACAAAGCGATGGGCATCACCGCCAAGGGCGCGTGGCTGTCGGTCCAGCGCCACTTCGCCGAACGCGGCGTCGACGTGCAGAGCCAGCCGATCTGCGTCGTCGGCTGCGGCGACATGTCGGGCGACGTGTTCGGCAATGGCATGCTGTTGTCGCAGACGCTCAAGATCGTCGCGGCGTTCGACCATCGTCACATCTTTCTCGATCCCGATCCCGATCCGGCGGCAAGCTGGGCGGAGCGCTCGCGGATGTTCGCGCTGCCGCGGTCGAGCTGGGCGGACTATAATCCGTCGCTGATCTCGAAGGGCGGCGGCGTATTCCCGCGCACCGCCAAGACGATCGCGCTGACCAAGGAAGTGAAGGCCGCGCTCGACATTCAGGCCGACGAACTGGAACCCGCCGCGCTGATCTCGGCGATCCTGAAGAGCCCGGTCGATCTGATCTGGTTCGGCGGCATCGGCACTTATGTGAAGTCGGCGAGCGAAAACCATGTCGAAGTCGGCGACCCGGCCAATGACCGGCTGCGCGTCAACGCCGAAGATCTGCGCGCAACCGCGATCGGCGAAGGCGCGAACCTGGGCGTGACGCAGGCCGGACGCATCGCCTTCGCCTCGCGCGGCGGACGGCTCAACACCGATTTCATCGACAATTCGGCGGGCGTCGATTGCTCGGACAATGAGGTCAACATCAAGATCGCGCTCAACCGCGAGATGATCGAGGGGCGGCTGCAGTTCGCCGCGCGCAACACTTTCCTCGCGTCGATGACCGACGACGTCGCGCATCTGGTGTTGGAGGACAACCGTCTACAGACCCTTGCGCTGTCGATCATGGAGCAGGACGGCGCGCAGGCGCTGCCAAGCTATGTCCGACTGATCGAGATTTTCGAGGGCACTGGTCGGCTCGACCGAGTGGTCGAGGGACTGGGCGACAACGGCACGCTGCTGCGCCGCGAGGCGGAGGGTCACGGCCTGACTCGCCCCGAACTTGCGGTGCTGCTGGCGACCGCCAAGCTCGCGCTGCAGGACGCGATCGAACATACCGATCTTGGCCAGGATCCCGAGCTGCGGACCGATCTCCACGCCGCCTTCCCGCCGGCGATGCGCAAGAAGTTCGCGACGGCGATCGACGAGCACCGGCTGCGCAGCGAGATCATCGCGACCAAGCTCGCCAACCGCCTCATCAACCGGCTCGGCGTGCTCCACCCATTCGAGCTGGCCGAGGAAGAAGGCGCGGCGATGGGCGACATCGCGGCGATGTTCGTGGTGGTCGAGCGATTGTTCGACCTCGGCAAATTGTGGGCGGAGATCGAGACGACCGCGATGCCGGAAGCCGGGCGGCTTGCCTTGTTCGACGAAGTCGCGGTCGCGGTGCGCAGTCAGATCGCCGATCTGCTCCGCGTGACCAAGCCGGGGACCAGCCCGGGCTCAGCGCTGGCGCGGCTCAACAAGGGCGTCACCGCGCTCGACCGCCAGACCAAGCAATTGCTGCTCGAGGAAGCATCCACCCAGAGTGCGCGGATTTCGGCGAACTTGCAGGCAGCGGGCGCGTCCGCGGCGCTGGCCAAGAAGGTCGTGCGGCTGTTCGAGCTCGACGGGTCGGTCGGCCTCGCCGATCTCGGCGCGGAGACGGGGATCGACGAGATCGTGCTCACCCGCGCGTTCACGCATCTGGGCCAGGCGCTTGGGCTCGACTGGGCGCAAGCCAACGCCGCGCGGATCAATTCAAGCGATCCGTGGGAACGCTTGCTGATCGCCGGCCTCGCGCGCGATTTCCAGCAGCTGCGGCTCGAATTCCTCGAGCGTGCCGGGGGCAAAGACCCCGAAGGCGCGGTCGAGGAGTGGCTTGGCGTCAACGCGACACGAGTCGCGCAGTTCAAGGGCGTCGTGGACCGCGCGCGTACAGCCGCCGCGCCGAACGCCGCAATGCTGGCGCAGATCGCAGGACAGGCTCGGGTGTTGTTGGGGCGCTAGTCGTCTATTTCTCAAACGTCGTCACCCCGGCCTTGTGCCGGGGTCCAACGTGCCCCAAGCGATATTGCCCGTGGATGGTTCGATGCCGGAACAAGTCCGGCATGACGAAGTAGACTAGCTCGCCCGCGCCTTCTGCTTCGCCTTGAGCTCGGCCTTCCAGCCACGCGCCCGCAACCACATGATCACGCCAGTGATACCCAGAATCGCCGGCAACATTCCGCCGAGGAAGATGATAACTTGCCATACGATGCCCATGCCGGTGCCGTCGTGGAGTTGCCGCATCAGCCGCGCGATGTCCGCTTGCCCACGATTGGCGTCGGGCGCGACTGACGCAGCACCGCTCGCATCGTCGACCGCGACGGTCGCGGCCTTACCCTTGGCCGGCCGAATCGTGAACTGCCACACCGCCTTATAGTCGGTCGGCCAGGCGATCTGCGTCACGCGGCCGGGTTGCATTGTCAGCGCCGCCGCTTGTGCCGCTGCCAACGATGTCCGAGTCACGTCCAAGGGCTGCGCCTTGTTCATTGCGGCGCGCTCGGCGCCGAACCCCATCGGGCGCGCATTCTCGCCGACCAGCGGGCCGAAGAAGGTCGGGAAGCTGATCCACGCGCCCGTGAGCGACAGAACGAACAACGGCACCGCGACCCAGAAGCCGAACAGATGGTGCAGATTGGTGTCGAGGTTAGGGTGCCGCCGCCAGCTCAGGCCCCGCACCCACTTCCCCACCGTCGGCCACCACAGCCAGATCCCGGTGAAGCACGAGAACAGCATCGCGACGCCGATCCATCCGACGATCGGGCGCCCCCAAACCGGGATCAGCATCGTGCCGTGGATCTGATGCATCGTCATGATCAGCCCTGATCGGCTGTTCGCGACATCGAGCACCTTGCCGGTTGCGGGATCAAGGTAGACGTTGGTGCGCGACGCCGGACCCTGGGTCTTGCTCGGCGTCGGCCCAGTCGAGGCAATCGCGGGCGCGCCGGGTTCGGCGGGCAGCTTGATCGTCGCGATCCGCGCCGTGCCTGCCGCCGCCCGCGCCGCCTTAGCTAACTGATCGGGCGCGATCGCTGGACCGCTACCGACCGCATACCGCTGCGGATTGACGGCATGGTCGAGCACTTCGTCCCACACCAGCGCGGCGCCGGTCACGCACAGCGGAACGATCAGGATCGCGAGCGTCAGCCCAATCCATTTGTGCACCTGAAACCAGGCGTTACGCATACCGATCTTGGTCATGGTCGTCCTCATGCCTCGGCCCATCGCCGCAGCAGGTTGTGATAGGTGCCGGTCAGGCGCACCGCCGCCGGATCGTTCGCGCCGAGCCGGCCCGCGACGTCCTGCACCGCCTCGTCGAGCTCGAACAGGATTCGCCGCGCGCCGTCGTCGCGGACCATTGACTGGATCCAGAAGAACGAAGCGACGCGAGTGCCGCGCGTCAACGGCTCGACGCGATGCACGCTGGAGGCCGGATAAAGCACCATGTGCCCGGCGGGCAGCTTGACGCGCTGTTCGCCGAACGAGTCCTCGGTCACCAGCTCGCCGCCGTCGTAGCTCTCAGGGTCGGCGAGGAAGAGCGTCGCGGACAGATCGCTGCGCACA
This sequence comes from Sphingomonas sp., assembly GCA_039920225.1. Lineage (GTDB taxonomy): Bacteria > Pseudomonadota > Alphaproteobacteria > Sphingomonadales > Sphingomonadaceae > Sphingomonas. Next base: position 15,859 of record JBDSED010000052.1, on the reverse strand, counting down.
CGAAAATCCGAGCCGCGGCGGATGCGGATCGCGCTGTCGACATGCGCGCCGAACGTATCGCCGCCGGCATAGCGGTTGAACAGCGGCGGATAGACCTTGAGCGGCAGCGCGGCGGCGACGAACAGCGGCGCCGAAGATAGCGCGTCGAGCACCAGCGATCCTGCCTCGCGCGCGGCGGTGGAGTCTTCGGGCAGTTGCTCGTTCTTCTTGGCGAGCGCGGATTGGTGGCCGGAGGTCGCATTGCCGTCGATCCACTCCGCCCCGTCGATCAGCGCGCGGACCTTCGCCACGCCGCTCGCGTCGAGCACGTCGGGGATTGCGATCAGCATCGCGCCGCGCCGCGTTCGATCGCTGCCCTGCCCCGCGCGCGGAACGCCGGCACGGGTGACTCGTCGAGGAACGCCCCAGCCTTCTCGACGAATGCCGGGGTCGCGGTCGCGCCAGCGCGCTCGATCCACGTTAGCGCTTCTTCGGTCCGCCCCTTGTCCCCCAACATCCGGGCATGGTTGAAGCAGCCGCGAAAATCGCCGCCCTGCGCCGCGCGGGCGTAATGATGCGCCGCCTTAGCCATGTCGCGCGACACGACCCAGCCGTCCTCGTGAAAACTGCCGACGAAGTTCATCGCCTTGGCATTACCCATGCGCGCCGCTTTCCGGAACCAGCCGAATGCCGCCGCCTTGTCCTCGGCCACGCCCTCGCCCAGCGCGAGCAGGGTCGCATAATTGTACATCGCCCAGTCGAGACCTCGCTCGGCCGCGACCCGATAGCATTCCACGGCGCGCGCCTTGTCGATCGCAACGCCCCAGCCGAGATCGTAACAGCGGCCCACCATGTTGAGGGCCATCAGGTGGCCCTGCGCCGCCGCTTTCACGAACCAGGTGAATCCCCCCCGTTCGTCACGCTCGACATGAACGCCGTCGAGCATCATTTGGCCGTAGAGCGCCTGCGCTCCCGGCTCGCCGCCGCGGGCGAGCTCGATGACGGCGGCGGGGGTCAAAGTGTTCGCGGTCAGAATTTGAACTCCACCGTCCCGAACACCGTCCGCCCCGGCGCGACCGTCGCGTAGTGATTGGCATAAACGTTGGAGAAATAGACCGTGTTGGTCAGGTTCTGCGCATTGACGCTGACCGCGATATTCTTGGTGAAGGCGAACCGCGCCTGCGCGTCGAACCGCCAATAATCGGGAATGCCGCGCGACAGGAACTTGGTTGCCGGGTTGATCGTGACGACGCCGGCCGCGGTCTGGGTCGCGGTACGATTGTCGGCGTAACCGCCATATTGCCGGTCGGTGTAGATCGCGCTGCCGCCGATCGAGAATTGCTTCGTCACCTGATAATTGGTCGTGAAGGTGAAGCTGTTCTTCGCGGTCTGTGGCACTTGCTTGCCCGTGTTGACCGACGGCACCAGCACGGTCGTCGCGGCAGCCGCGCCGTTGGCCGCCACGGTCAGCGCGGTGAACCCGCCATCGATGATCTTGGGATCGAGATAGGTATAGCCGCCAAATACCGTCCAGCCCTCGAGGATGACGCCGCTCGCGCTAAGCTCGAAACCGCGGATGCGGGTCGAGCCGATGAATGCGACATTGCTGCTGGCGTCGGTGACGCGGGCATTGTCGATATCGGTCTGGAACGCGGCCGCGCCGAGCGACAGCTTGTCCCTGAACAAGCTGGCCTTGGCGCCCACCTCATACGACTTGGTCTTTTGCACCTTGAGCAGATCGAGTACGTTGGCGGTCGCGACCGTGGTCGGCAGCGCATTGTCCTCGCGCCCCTCGCCCAACAGGCTGTTGGGCGGCGTCGCGGCGGTGGCGTAGCTTGCGTAGATGCTGGTGTCCTTGGTCGGTTTGAACACCAGCCCCGCCTGCCAGTTGAACAGTTCGTCGGTCCGCGAAAAGCGGAACGACGTCGCGCCTGCCGCGAACGGCGGCGTGATCGTCGATTTGAACCGGTCGTACCGCGCGCCGAGATTGAGGATCAGCGACGGCGTAAGCGTGATCGAATCGAAACCGTAGACCGACACCGTGCTGGCATCGTTCTGGGTCTCGGTGTTCGACGCGCCCTTCACGATCGGCGTCACCACGCTCGACGTGTCCGACGCATAATTGACCCAGGGGTCGTTTGCGTTCGGGGTGAACAGGCTGGTGCAGTAATAGCGCGAGATCGTCGCGGCGTTGCAGCGCGGGCTCAATGTCGATCCGGTCGCCAGCACAAACGCCCCGCGTCGAGTCTTTTCCCACGAAAATTCGGTGCCGAGGGCGAAGCCGTGCTCGATCGCCCCGGTGTTGGACACGCCGTATAGATCAGTCTGGTTGGTCAGCGTGCGAGTGTAACCGTAGCGCGTATTGGCGCGGCGCCAGACCAGCCCACCAGTCAGCACGTCGCCCCGCACTCCCGCCGCACCCGTCGTCGGGTTGGTCGCGGCCGTACCGAACACATTGCCAGTGCTGTCGTCGGGCAGAAGAAAGCTATAAGCCTGGTCGTCGCTGGTTAAGCGCGACGTATTGCGCAGGGTAATGCCGCCAAAGTCATGTTCGACACGCAATGTCGCCTGCTGGCTGGTCGTGTCGCGGAAATCCCGGTCGACGAGGCCGTAGAAGGTCGAGCGCTTCACGACCCCTGTCTGCCCGCCCGCAGTGGTGATGCTGCCCAGCACCGGCACGGTGAAGGTGGTGCCGGTGGGTGCGTTGCACACCGACGCCGAGCAGACATAGAGATACGGCAAGCCGCTGTCGGGAAGCTCGTGGCTCTCCAGATAATAGTAACTCGCGGTCAACCGGGTCCCAGTGCCGAGCCCGATCGTCACCGACGGCGCGATGCCCCAGCGGCGATTGTAAATCGCGTCGCGGCCGACCACGTCCTGATCGTGCCACACGCCCTGGAGCCGGAACGCGACGGCCGGCGCGACCTGAACGTTCACGTCACCGCTGATGCGCTTATAGTCGCCGTTGCCGTAGCTGCCCGAGATCGAGCCGTATGTCCCCCTGGTGGGCAGGCGCGAGATGATGTTGATCGTGCCGCCCGCGGAACCGCGCCCGCCCAGCGTCGAGTCAGACCCGCGGATGATTTGCACCGAATCGATCGCAAACACTTCGCGGTTCTGCGACGCGAGGCTGCGCACGCCGTCGACGTAGATCGATCCCTGGCTATCGAAGCCGCGGATGAACGGGCGGTCGCCGATCGGGTTGCCGCCTTCCGCCGCGCCGAACGTGATGCCGGGCACGGTGCGCAGCGCATCCTGCAGCGAGCTCGACCCGGTCTGCTCGATCACGCTCTTGTCGAGGATGATCACCGACTTGGGCGTATCGACAATCGGGGCGACATCCTTGGGGCCGGGCTGATCCTTGACCTTCTGGCCGGTTACGATGACCTCGCGGCGATCCTGGTCATCCTCGTCGCCCGTTGCCGGCACCGGTCCGGGATCGTTGGCCGCAAATGCCGGATGCGTGGCAAACGCGCCAACGCAGGACAGCGCCAAAAACGCGGGCTTGGCGATGCGGTGGGCGGCATTGTTGCGACTCACTCTTATCTCCCGTGTAGGGATTTCGCTATTGAGAGTCGTTCGCAGTGTCAACGCTATTGCGAGTGAGTTTTAACTTACTGCTTCTACCTAGTCGCGTAAGTGCCCGCTGATTGAACCAGGATGCCTTGGGAGTGGGAACCGATTGATTTTCCGCTCCAGCATATCATGATCCGAACGCCTTCGACTCGCCCGGCAAGCAATCTGGAGGAGGATGCCGTGCTATTGAAATTGCTGCTCGCCGCATTCGCAGCCGTAATTGTGCCGAATGAAGTCTTGGCGCCGATCGACACCCACGACTTTTCTTCGAGCTGGTCACCGGACGGGCGACGGCTGGCGTTCGTCTCGCGGCGCGACGGCAATAACGAGATATACGTTATGAATGCCGACGGCAGCGACCTCAAACGCCTTACCAATGCAGTCAGCCGCGAAAGCGGGCCGGCCTGGTCGCCGGATGGCAAGCATATCAGCTTTCGTTCCGACCGTGACGGGTCGGTCGACCTGTATGTAATGGATGCGGACGGTTCAAACCTGCGACGCCTGACTAACATCGGCGCCGTGAACGACCGACATAGCTGGTCCCCAGCCACCGAGGAAATCGTCTTTGCGGCCGAGAAGGATGGCCAGAGCCAGCTATACGTCATCCGCCCCGACGGCACGGGTCTGCGTCAGTTGCTTAGATCGGATGCGAACGACGCCTATCCGGTCTGGTCACCCGACGGAGCAAGAATCGCATTCGACAGCGATCGCGACGGGCAGGACGAGATCTACGTCATAGACCGCGATGGAACTCATCTTCGCCGAGTGACCCGCAATCCGACGATGGACAGCTATCCGGGTTGGTCGCCCGACGGACGGCGGCTCGTGTTCATCTCGTTTCGCGCTCACGATAGCGAGATCTACACGATCGGGGTCGACGGGCGCAACGAGCGACAACTCACCAATTCGCTCGACTGGGACCTCGATCCGCTGTTTTCGCCCGACGGTAAATGGATCACGTTCAATTCGCGCCGCGATGGCCGCCGGGCGATTTACGTGATGCGTACCGACGGCACAAAATTGCGCAAGCTCACCAATACCGACACAAGCGATTATGTCGCGCGGCTACGCCGGTCTGGCGGTCCGAGTGAAACGCCTCCGGGCGGAGAGAAACCACCCTATATCGCCGGCGAGCTGCGCGCACTGGCGCTGCAACGCTTAGCCGAACGCCGACTGACCGAGGCGCGGCGATTGGCCGAGGCTGAAGTGGCGGCGTTTCCCGGCTATCTTTCCTATTCCGCTTTGGCGCGCGTCCGCCGCGCCCAAAATGTCGATTCGCCCCCTACCATGCCGGAGTTCCTGCGTATCGCAGCCAGTGATTGCAACCGAGCGACCGCGATCAATGCGCGCACCCAACGGATGCATCCGGGATGGGTTCAATTCGCGCCCCAGACGCTCAATCTTGTGGTGCGCGGTCAGTTGTCACAGGGCCATGCCGCGCATGCGCTTTGCCTCGCGCGGCTGAACGTCGCGGCCAATCCCAAAAGTTCCGACGCGCGTCTTTGGTTGGGCAATGCCCTGCTGCGATCGGGCGATCGAGCGGCCGCGCGTGCGCAATATCGCGAAGCTTTGGGGTTGAGTCCGTCCGACACCGCCATCGCACGTGCGTTGCGACAAATCGGACAGGGCTGAGCGGCGCGAGGACAGATTTATCGGGCTGCGGCCAAGACCCAAGTGCGCAACGCGCTGGCGAGGTTCGGCGGATCGCGCGCTTCGATCCGGATCGCGTCGATCGCCGCGACGAGCGCGCTCAACGGCAGCGCGCGGTCGGCGGCCACGGCCTCCAGCGCCCGCCAGAAGATCGGTTCGAGCGTGATCGATGTTTCGTGGCCCGCGATCGTGATCGAACGTTTGACCGGCCCGGCAAACCCGCCCGGCGGTGGCTCGACCTTCAAGGCTTGTCGAACAGCGCTGCGAGCTGTTCGATGATCGTCCCGCCCAATTGGTCGGCGTCCATGATCGTCACGGCGCGTTCGTAATAGCGCGTCACGTCGTGGCCAATGCCGATTGCGGCGAGTTCGACCGGGGATCGGCTTTCGATCCAGCCGATCACCTGGCGCAGATGGCGCTCGAGATATGACCCGCTGTTGACGCTAAGCGTAGAGTCATCGACCGGCGCGCCGTCCGAAATGACCATCAGGATCTTGCGCTCCTCGGCCCGCCCGATCAGTCGGCTGTGCGCCCACAGCAACGCCTCGCCGTCGATATTCTCCTTGAGCAGCCCTTCGCGCATCATCAGCCCAAGGCTAGGCCGGGCACGGCGCCACGGTTCGTCGGCCTGTTTGTAGACGATGTGGCGCAAGTCGTTGAGCCGCCCGGGCTGCGGTGGGCGGCCGGCCGCGAGCCAGCTTTCGCGCGCTTGCCCGCCCTTCCACGCACGCGTTGTGAAGCCGAGGATCTCGGTCTTGACCCCGCACCGTTCGAGCGTGCGCGCCAGGATGTCGGCGCTGATCGCCGCGATCGAGATTGGCCGCCCGCGCATCGATCCCGAATTGTCGATCAGCAGCGTGACGATCGTGTCCTTGAACTCGGTCTCGCGCTCGACCTTATAGCTCAGCGACGAGCCGGGGCTGACGATCACGCGCGCCAGTCGCGCGGCGTCGAGCATCCCTTCTTCCTGGTCGAAATCCCAGCTCCGGTTCTGCTGCGCCATCAGCCGCCGCTGCAGCCGGTTGGCGAGCTTGGTCACCGCCCCCTGCAGATGCACGAGCTGCTGGTCGAGGTACGAGCGCAGCCGGGTGAGCTCCTCGGCGTCGCAAAGGTCTGTCGCCGCGACGATTTCATCGAACGAGGTCGTCCACGGCTTATAGTCGAAATGCGGCGAGAGGTCGCTGAACGGTCGGTTGGGCCGGGCGGGGAGCATCCCCTCCTCACCCTCGTCACCGGCCTCGCCGTCCGAATCCTCGAAATCGTCGTCGCCCGATTCGGCGCCCTCGCCGTCGTCGCTCTCGGTCTCCGATTGCTCGCCGCGCGCCTCTACCTCCCCCTGGCCCTGGTCGCCCTGATCGTCCCCTTCGTCGCCTTGGTCCTGCTCGTCGGTGCCCTCGTCGTCGTTGCCGCCGTCGTCAGAGTCCTCGGGGATCTGGTCGCCCTCGATCAGCTCGAGGTCTTCGAGCAATTTGGTCGCAAGGCTGGCGAACGCGCGCTGGTCGTCGAGCGCGAGCCGCAGCGCGTCGAGATCGCCCCCGGCCTTCTCCTCGATCCACGCGCGGACCAGGGCGAGCCCGGGTTGCGCCACCGCTGGCGCTTCTTCGCCGGTCAGCCGCTCGCGCACGAGCAGCCCGATCGCGGTCGACAGCGGCACTTCGTCACGAGTCCGTGCGCGCGTGATCGGGTCGCTGCGCAGCCGCATGTCGAGCGCATGGCCCAGATTGTCAGCGATCCCGCGATAGCCGCGCGACCCCAGCGCCTCGACCCGCGCGCCCTCCGCCGCGTCGAACACCGCGCGTGCCACCGCATCATGCGGCGCGCTCTTTAAGTGCAGCGCGGCGTTGTGGTGCTTGAGCCGAAGCGCAAATCCGTCCGCGAACCCCCGCGCCTCGGCGACCTGATCGGCGGGCAAGGTCCGCGCCGGCATCGGCACCTTGATATGTTTGCCCGACTGCGCGGGCGCATCGGCGGTGAACGCAAGTTCCACCTCAGGCTCATCGGCCAGCGCGCGCGACGCGCCGCCGAGCACAGCCTTGAAGCGATCGAGGGGGGTTTCCTGCGCCACGCTCTCCGGATCAGGCCTTCGCCACCACGCTCTCGGGCAAATCCTTCCCGAACACGCGCTGATAATATTCCGCGACCAGCGCGCGCTCGGCCTCGTCGCACTTGTTGAGGAACGACAGTCGGAACGCGAAGCCGATATCGTCGAAGATCATCGCGTTCTGCGCCCAAGTGATCACCGTGCGCGGGCTCATCACGGTCGAGATGTCGCCGTTGATGAAGCCCTTGCGCGTCAGGTCCGCCACGCGGACCATGTTGTCGACGATCGCCTTGCCTTCGGGTTTGTCGTATTCGCCCGACTTGGCGAGCACGATCTGCGCCTCGACCGCGGCAGGCAGATAGTTGAGCGTGACGACGATGTTCCAGCGGTCCATCTGGCCCTGGTTGATCGCTTGCGTGCCATGATAGAGCCCGCTGGTGTCGCCCAAGCCCACCGTGTTGGCGGTCGAGAACAGCCGGAAATAGGGGTTCGGACGGATCACGCGGTTCTGGTCGAGCAGGGTCAGCTTGCCCTCGGTCTCCAGCACGCGCTGGATCACGAACATCACGTCGGGGCGGCCGGCGTCATATTCGTCGAACACGAGCGCGGTCGGCGTTTGCAGGGCCCAGGGCAGCAAGCCCTCACGGAACTCGGTTACCTGCTGGCCGTCGCGCAACACGATCGCATCGCGGCCGATCAGGTCGATACGGCTGATATGCGCGTCGAGGTTGATGCGGATGCACGGCCAGTTGAGCCGCGCCGCGACCTGCTCGATATGCGTCGACTTGCCGGTGCCGTGATAGCCCTGAACCATCACGCGCCGATTGTGTGCAAAGCCGGCGCAGATCGCGAGCGTCGTGTCGGGATCGAAAACATAGGCCCCGTCGAGGTCGGGAACGCGCTCGTCGGCCTCGCTGAACGCCGGCACTTGCATGTCGGTGTCGATCCCGAACAGGTCGCGCACCGATTTCATCTGGTCGGGCGCGTCGAGGATCGTCGTCTCGCGGCTGTCGGGCTGAGTGTTCGGGATGTCGGTCATCGTGCTTCCTTCGCGCGCTCTCCTAACCGCAGGGCGCCCGCGAAGTCGAGACTCGTTGTGCATTGCAACGCGTCAGAGCGCGATCTTCTCCGGAAGCTTGAAGAGATCGACGAAAGCTTGCGCCAAGCCGCGGTTGCCCGCCATCGCCAGCAACCCGTCGCCGTCGAACCCCTCCTTGCCATAGATTGTGCGCCGCATCGCCAGCGTGTCGCCGGTGAAGGTGACGTCGGCGTCGGACGTCTCTCCTCGCGTGATGTTGATGCCGTCACGGCCGACCCGCGCGACGAAGAGATCGCCGGGAAAGTGGAACGCGACGGTCATCGGGTTGGCCGACGCCTTTGCGGGGTCGATCAACGTGCGCAGCGAGGTCATCGCCGATGCGGTCGACATGAACGCCATCGGGTCGTGCCGCGGCGACCGCGCCGCCCAGCGGCCCATCTCGCGGATCGCTACCTCCGCCTCGCGGCCCCAGTCGGTCAGGTCGTAGACCTGGACATTGGCGGGCGACGGTAATCGGCGGCGCGCGACGATTCCCGCCTCTTCGAGGCTTTCCAGGCGCTGCGTCAGCACGTTGGCGCTGATCCCAGGCAGGTTCGCCTTGATCTCGCCAAACCGGCGCGGGCCGTAGATCAACTCGCGGATCACCAGCAGCGACCAGCGCTCTCCGACAAACTCCAATGCCAACGCCGTGCCGCAAGCATCGTCATACCAGCGCTTTTCCGCCGTTTTGGAGCTATCAGTCACTTTTTCTAACTTCATGGTTGTTTTTTATAACTGAGTCGGGCATCAAAGTCAAGTCCAGCGATTCGCCGAGTCGCAGAAAACGATGAGAGGAACGCTCAGTGGAACAGATGATCTTCGTCAATTTGCCGGTCACCGACCTTAAGCGGTCGATGGCGTTCTACGAGGCCATCGGCGCGGCGAATAACCCGCAGTTCAGCAACGACACCGCCGCGATGATGTCGTTCTCGTCCGCAGTGAACGTCATGATCCTGACGCACGAACGGTTCAATTCGTTCACCGACCGCAAGATCATCGACGCACATAGCCAGGCGCAGGTGCTGCTCGCCTTGAGCCGCGAGAGCCGCGCCGCGGTCGATGCGATCGTCGATCAGGCGGTGGGCGCGGGCGGCAGTGCCGATCCGACGCCCAAGCAGGAATTTGGCGAGGCGATGTACGGCCGCAGCTTCACCGACCCCGACGGGCATATCTGGGAAGTGATGTGGATGGACGTCGCGGCGATGACCGGACAGCCCGCCGAACAGCATGAACCCGCCGCGGCCTGAGCACGGCCCGGCGAACAAGGAGCGAAAAGATGCGCCGTTTCATGCCATATCTGGCGGGGCCGATCGTGACGGGATTGAGCGGGTTTTCAATCACCGCGATTCTTGTCCTCACGCACCATGCGCTCGCCGCCGCCAGTCCGCTTACCTGATCCTTTAGGAGAGAAAGACGTGACAAAACCGACCATCACCGCGTTCGATTGGGTGCCGCCGTTCGCGCAGGGCCAGGTCCGCGACCTGCGCGTGCGCTGGGCGCTCGAGGAAACCGGCCAATCCTATGACGTGCTCTACCTCAGCCAAGGCGAGCAGAAAGAACCGCCGCACCGCGATCGGCAGCCGTTCGGCCAAGTGCCGACCTACGAGGATAGCGACGTCCTGTTGTTCGAATCGGGCGCGATCGTGCTCCACATCGCCGAGACGTTCGGTGGACTGTTCCCCGAAGACAAGGCGGCGCGGGCGCGCGCGATCGAATGGATGTTCGCCGCGCTCAACTCGGTCGAACCAAGCATCATGGACCTGTCGTTCGTGACCTTGTTCGAGGCCGACAAGCCGTGGTCGGAAATGCGCCGCGGGGCCGTCGAAGAGCGCATCCACGGGCGACTGAAGGACCTTTCCGCACGGCTCGGCGACAAGACCTGGCTCGACGGCGACACCTTCACCGCCGGCGATCTGCTGATGGTGAGCGTGCTGCGGATCCTGATCGATCAGGGCTTCGTCGAGGCGTACGACAACCTCACGGCCTACATTCGCCGCGGCATCGCGCGCCCGGCGTTCCAGCGCGCGCTCGAGGCGCAGATGGCCGGCTTCACCGGCGAACCGCCCGAATGGTACGCCGCATGGGCCGCCAAGATGAAACAAGGAGAAGATGCGTGAGCTATTTCCAGGGGTTCGTCGTCCCCGTACCGGGCGACAAGAAACAGGCCTATATCGACATGGCGACCAAGGCCGCGCCGGTGTTCGCCGAGTTCGGCGCGACGCGCACGGTCGAGTGCTGGGAAGAGGACGTGCCCGACGGCAAGCGCACGGACCTGCGCCGTGCGGTCGCCGCCGAGCCGGGCGAGAAGATCGTCTTTTCGTGGATCACCTGGCCCGACAAGGCGACCTGCGACGCCGCCGCGGAAAAGATCATGGCGGACGAGCGGATGCCCAGCGGCGACATGCCGTTCAGCCCGCAGCGGATGATCTACGCCGGCTACGAACCGGTGTTCGAGCAGGGCGATAGCAAGGCCGCCGCGGGCTATATCGACGGCGTCGTCGGCCCGGCTCCGGGCGACGGGCGCGACGCCTTCGCCGCACAGTCCGACGCACTCGATAGCTTCTTCCTGAAGCAAGGCGCGCTGCGGGTGATGGACGGCTGGGGCGTGGACGTGCCCGACGGCAAGGTCACCGATTTCAAGCGCGCGGTCGCAGCGGAAGACGGCGAGCAAGTCATTCTCGGCTGGATCGAATGGCCCGACAAGGCGACCCGCGACGCAGCGTTCGGCAAGATGATGTCGGACCCCGACATGCAGAAGATCGAGCCGGGCTTCGACATGCAGCGCGCGATCTTCGGCGGGTTTACGCCGGTGCTCGACACCGACCGCGCCTGACCCATCCCCAAGGAGAGACGATATGCCCAATCCCGAAGGTACGCCGATCTGGTACGAGTTGCTGAGCGCCGACCCGGACGCGTCGAAGAAATTCTACGACCATGTGATCGGCTGGACGGTCGAGGCCCAGCCATCGGGCGAGATGGACTATCGCATGATCGCCACGTCGGGCGGCGACAATGTCGGCGGCGTGATGCGGCTGACCGGCGACATGCAGGCGGGCGGCGCGAAACCGACATGGCTGTTCTATATCGGCGTCGACGACGTCGATGCGTCGTTCGCCAAGGTAAAGGCCAACGGCGGCGGCGAGTTGATGGCGCCGTTCGACATCCCCGGCGTCGGGAGGCTCGCGTTCGTCACCGACCCGCAGGGCAACCCGTTCTACATTATGCGGGGATCGAGCCCCGAGAACAGCACCGCCTGGGACCGGATGGGCATGGGCAAGTGCAACTGGAACGAGCTCAACACGTCCGACCAGGCCGGCGCGAACAAATTCTACGCCGACACCTTCGGCTGGACCTACCCGGACAAGATGTCGATGGGCGATATGGGTGACTATTTCTTCATCGACGCCGCCGGCCAGACGATCGGCGCGACGATGACGGTCCAGCCCCACGACTCGGCGGGCTGGCGATTCTATTTCCGCACCCCCGATATCGAAGACACCGCCAAGAAGGTCGGCGAAGCGGGCGGCAGCGTGTTGGCGGGGCCGATGGACGTCCCCGGCGGCGACCGCATCATCGTCGCGACGGATTCGCACGGTGTCGTGTTCGGCGCGGTAGGCCCGGGCAGCCAATAATTTCAAGACAAGGAGAGAGAGAATGGCGAACAAGATGACCACGTGCCTGTGGTTCGACAACGGCCAGGCCCGCGAGGCCGCCGAATTCTACGCCGCGAACTTTCCCGACAGCTTTGTCGGCAAGGGTAATGAGTCGCCGAACGACAATCCCAGCACGAAGGCCGGCGAAGAACTGACGGTTGAAATCACCGTCCTTGGCCAGTCGTTCGTCGGGCTCAACGGCGGTCCGATGTTCAAGCCCAACGAAGCGGTCAGCTTCATGGTGCTGACCGACGACCAGGAACAGACCGACCGCTACTGGAACGCGATCACCGGCAACGGCGGCCAGGAAAGCCAGTGCGGCTGGTGCAAGGACCGCTGGGGCTTTTCGTGGCAGATCACGCCCCGCGTGCTGATCGAGGCGACGACCGATTCCGACAAGGCCGCCGCCAAGCGTGCGATGGACGCGATGATGACGATGAAGAAGATCGACATCGCCACGATCGAAGCCGCGCGCGCCGGCGAGTTGGTCGCGTGAGCCAGCCCGCCTACGAACTCGCGATCGAACGCACGTTCGCCGCACCGCGCGACGCGGTGTGGCGGGCGGTCGTCGACCACTTGACCGAATGGTGGTGTCCGCGCCCCTGGACGTCGGAAATCGTCGCGCTCGACTGGAAGAGCGGCGGGCGCTTCGCGATCACGATGCACGGCCCCGAGGGCGAGGCGCATCCGGGCGACGGCGTGTTGCTGGAGGTGGTGCCGGGCGAGCGCTTTACCTTCACCAACATGCTCGACGCCGCCTGGAACCCGCAGGACGCGCAGCCGGTCGGCATCGTCGGCACGTTCGCGTTCGCCGATGCCGGCGACGGGCGGACGGCGTTCCGATCGAGCGCGCGCCACTGGAGCGAGGCGACCCGCAAGGCGCATGCCGACATGGGCTTCACCGAAGGCTGGGGCGTCTGCGCCGACCAACTCGAGGAAGTCGCCACGAAGCTGGCGGAGACCGCCGATGCGTAGGATCGTCGGCGCAGTCTTCCAGTCGATCGACGGCGTGATGCAAGCGCCAGGCGGGCCGAGCGAAGATCCGACCGGCGGCTTCGACCAGGGTGGCTGGCAGTTCAAGTTCCCCGACCCGGCGGCCGACGAGACGCTCGGCCCGCTGCTCGACGGCGAGTATGACCTGCTGCTCGGGCGGCGCACTTACGACATCTTCGCTGCCTTCTGGCCCTATGTCGAAGGCGAAGAAGCCGGCATCGGCGAGGCATTCACGCGCGCGGGGAAATACGTGCTTACCCATGGCGACCAGCCGCTCGACTGGGAAAACAGCCATCGCCTGAGCAGCATCGACGACGTCGCGAAGCTCAAGGCCGGTGACGGTCCCGAGCTTCGGATCTGGGGATCGAGCACTATCTATCCCGGGCTGCTGAAGGCCGGGCTGCTCGACCGGCTGGTGCTGATGACCTATCCGCTGACGTTGGGACGCGGCAAGCGGCTCTTCGGCGACGGCACACCGCCGGGCGCGCTCAAGATGGTCGATCACAAGGTGACATCCGCGGGCACGGTGGTCGCGACATACGAGCCTGCGGGACCAATCCCGGCCAAGGCGCCGCACCAACCCTCGCCCGCCACCAGCGCGCGCGAGGCGGAGCGGCAACGGAAAATGGCTGACGGGAATTGGTAGCAAAAATCGGTCTTCCAGTCTTCTAACGCTTCCCCGGCGAAGGCCGGGGTCCAGTTGCTGGCCGCCTGCTCCTGGACCCCAGCCTTCGCCGAGGCGTATCTCTTTGCGTTTTCCATTCCAGTTGGACGGGACGCCCCCTCGCGCTAAGTCCGCTGCGATGCCCAGCCGCCCCCGCCCGTTCCTCGTTGCGATCCTGATCGGGCTGTTGGCGGAGATGCAGTTCGTGTGGGGCGTCGCGACGCCGCACATGCTGGTGTTCGACGAGGTCCATTACGTCCCCGCCGCGCGCGCCTTGCTTGCGCTCCAGACGCCGCTCAACACCGAACACCCGCTGCTCGCCAAGGAGTTCATCGCCGCCGGGATCGCCTTGTTCGGCGACAATAGTCTCGGCTGGCGGTTCTTCTCCACGCTCGCGGGGACGGCGACAGTGATGGGCGTGTTCGCGATCCTGTGGCTGCTGTTCCGCCGGATGCGGCCGGCAGTCATCGGCGCGGCATTCGCGCTGCTCAACTTCACGATCTATGTCGAGGCGCGGATCGCGATGCTCGACGGGTTCCTCGCCGCGTTCACCGTCGCTGGCGTCGCGGCGATGCTGTGGGCGATGGATGCGCCACCAGGGCGCGTGTGGCCTCGCTGGATCGTCGCGGGGATGCTGTTCGGTCTTGCGGTGGCGTCGAAGTGGCTGGCGCTCCCCTATTTCGCGCTTGCCGGGCTCGCCTTCCTTATCGTGCGCTGGCGCGATGCGCGCACTGCCAAGCGGCCGCTATCCGCCATCTTCTCGGGCAAGGACCAGCCGCATTGGCCCGGCCTGCCCGCCATCCCGGCGCTGGCGGTATTCGGGTTGGTCGCAGCGACGGCGTACTTCCTGACCTTCCTCCCGACCTTCTTCTACCGCGACGACCCAATGACGCTGGCCGAGCTGATCCCGTTCCAGGGGACGATGTATGCACAGCAGACGCAGGTCCTGCCGCATCACACCTATCAGTCGGATTGGTGGACGTGGCCGCTGATGATCCGGCCGATCTGGTATTTGTATGAGACCGCCGATGGCGCGGTGCGCGGGATATTGATGCTCGGCAATCCGGCGATCCTGTGGGGCGGGCTGGTCGCGGTCCTGGCGTGCCTGTGGGGTGGCTTGCGCGGACGCAACGGGCGTTTGCTAGCCGCCGGCAGCCTGTGGATCGCCGCTTACTTGCCGTGGGTGATCATCCCGAAATCGCTCGGCTTTTTCTATTATTACTACATCCCGTCGATTGCGCTGCCGATCGCGCTGGCGGCGGCGTCGAACCGCTACGCGCACGGCAAGCTAAGATATTGGGACGAGGGATTCCTGGTAATGTGCTTCGGGCTGGCGGTGTATTTCTTCCCGATCCTGTCCGCAGCACCGCTCGCTAACGAACGCGCCTTCGAGCATTGGATGTGGTTCGGCACCTGGCCCTAGTATCGGCCCCACACGAACCGGCTCGACAGCGCGAAATTCCACACCGCGCTGACCAATATCCCCGCCAGTGCCGAGATGATCCACGTGTTCGATCGCGCGTCATAAAGGAACGCCGCCACCCCGACATTGGCGATCGCGCCGACCGAGCACACAGCGCAGAACGATACCCAGCCGTCGAGCAGCGCCCGCGCACCCTTCAGCCGCGCATCGCGATAAGTCAGCGCGTTGTTGACGAAGAAGTTAAAGGTCATCGCGATCGCGGTTGCGGCGATGGTCGACTTGATGAAGCCGATGCCGAGTTCGCGGAACAGGATGCCCAGCACCAGGAAATGCACCAGCGCGCCGACCGCGCCGATGCCGGAGAACATCGCAAACCTCACCGGGATGAACCGCCCCATCACGCGGTCGTAGAGCGCGATCAGGAATTCCATCGCGACGACGTGGTCGAGCTTCGATTCGCCCTCCATCCGCAGGCGGAAGGTGTAGGGCAGCTCCTTGAACTTGAGCGGCCGCGGTGCGGTCGTCATGATGTCGAGCAGTATCTTGAAGCCGATCGCCGATAGATGCGGCGTGATCTCGCGCACCATCGCGGTGCGCGCCATGAAGAACCCGCTCATCGGGTCGCCGCGATCGGCCTTGAGCACGCGGCGCGACAGCTTGGTGGCGAACGCCGATTTGGCGACGCGGTCGGTATCCCAATCCCCGGTGCCGCCGCCCTCGACAAAGCGCGAGCCGACTACCAGGTCGAGGCTGGGATCAGCCTGAAGCTCGCGCGCCATTGCCGCTAGGATCGTTTCGTCGT
>JBDSED010000051.1:0-9604 GCA_039920225.1 Sphingomonas sp. | reverse complement strand
GATCTGGGTGCAGCCGGCGCGCGCGCAATCGATCCTGCGCGATGCCGAGACCGAGGCGATGTTCAAGGACATGTCGCGGCAGATGATCATCGCCGCCGGCCTGTCCCCGCGCAACGTCCAAGTCGTCCTGATCAACGACGATTCGATCAATGCCTTCGTCGCGGGTGGGCAGACCGTCTACGTGCATTCGGGGCTGATCCAGGCCGCCGACAACGCCAACCAGGTCCAGGGCGTGATCGCGCACGAACTGGGCCATATCGCCGACGGCCACGTCGTCTTGGCCGATGCCGGGTATAAGCCCGCGATCGGCATTTCGCTGCTCAGCATGGTGCTCGGAATCGCTGCGGCCGTCGCCGGTGCAGGCGAAGCGGGCGCTGGCATCTTCGCCGCCGGCCAGCAAGCCGCGCTGGGCAAGGTGCTCGCCTTCACCCGCGTGCAGGAATCGACCGCCGATGCGACCGGCGCCAAATTCCTGCGCGAGGCGGGGATCAGCGGCAAGGGCATGCTGCAATTCTTCAAGAAGCTGGCCAACGAAGAGTATAGCTACGGCCTCGCCAACATCGATCCCTATGCCCAGACCCACCCGCTGTCGAACGAGCGCGTCGCGTCTCTGGCCGCCGACCTCAAAGCGTCACCCGCCTGGAACGCCCCGCCCGACCCGGCGCTGGAGGAACGCTTCAAACGCGTGAAGGCCAAGCTGGCAGGATATGCCCAGCCATACGCGCGCACGCTCAACACCTATCCCGAGGGCGATAATTCGATCTACGCGCGCTATGCTCGCGCCTATGCCTGGCACAAGGCCGGTTACCCCGACAAAGCCGATGCAGAGACGTTGGCATTGATTGCAGCACGGCCGCACGACCCTTATTTCCTCGAAATTCGCGGCCAGATCCTGCTCGAGGCGGGGCGGCCCATCGACGCGATTGCGCCGCTCAAGGAAGCGACCGAGCTGACGCTCTACGACCCGCTGATCGTCACCACTTACGGCCATGCGCTGATCGCGACCGAGGACAAGGCCAATTACGCGGAGGCCGAGCGCGTGCTGCGCATCGCGGTCAACAAGGACGACGACAATCCGTTCGCCTGGTATCAACTCGGCACCGTCTACGAGCTCAAGGGCGACACCGCACGCGCGATGCTTGCCACCGCCGAGCGCGCCAGCATGACGGGCGACATGCGCACCGCGGTCTACAGCGCGCGCGGGGCGATGGCGTCGCTACCGCCCAACACCCCCGACTGGATCCGCGCGCAGGACATCGCACTGACCGGCCAGAACCAGCTCGACGACCAGAAGCGCAAGAAGAAATGATGCCATTCCTGTCGTCGCGCGCCGCGCTTCCTCTGGTCGCGGTCGCCGCCGCCTTGCTCGGCGCTGGCGCGACCTTGCTGGCGTCCCGGCACAATGATGGCAGCCAGATTCGCAACTATCTGCTGACGCATCCCGAGGTCATCCCGGAAGCGATGCAGAAGCTGCAGGAGCGTTCCAACGCCAAGGTCATAGCCGCCAATCGCGCGGACATCCTGACGCCAGTCGGCAGCGCCTGGGCTGGCAATCCCAACGGCGACGTCACCGTGGTCGAATATCTCGATTACAATTGCGGCTATTGCCGAGCGAGCCTGGCGACCGTCGATCAGCTGATCGCCGCCGATCCCAAGGTGAAGGTGGTCTATCGCGAGCTTCCGGTACTCAGTCGGGAAAGCGAAACAGCGGCGCGCTATGCGATCGTCGCGGGCCGCGCGGGCAAATACGATGCGCTCCATCGCGCACTCTATGCCGGCGGCCCGCTGACCGAGGCGAGCATGGACAAGGCGCTGGTCACGGCCGGACTCAACCCCGCCACAGTCAAGGCAGAAGCAAAGACCGCATCGGTCGAGACGGCGATCAAGACCAACCTGTCGCTGATGCGCCCGCTCGGTATCACGGGCACGCCAACCTGGGTGATCGGCGACCGTGTCGTCTCCAGCGTGATGAGCCTTGAGGATATGCGCGACGCCGTCGAGGCGGCGCGCGCGAAATAGCCCCGCGCGGTTGCGCGCCGTTGCGCCGGTCCCCATCTTGCGCGCTCAAGGGGACTGCATGACCGAACCGATCCTATCCGTCCGCGGCGTATCCAAGACTTATGCGTCGGGCGTCCACGCGCTCCACGCGATCGACCTAGACATCAAAAAGGGCGAAATCTTCGCGCTGCTCGGGCCGAACGGCGCGGGCAAGACGACATTGATCAGCATCATCTGCGGCATCGTCACGCCCTCCACGGGTACGATTACCGTCGGCGGATGCGACGCGATCCGCCAGCCGAAGCGCGCGCGTAAGCAGATCGGATTGGTCCCGCAGGAACTCGCCACCGACATGTTCGAGACGGTCGAATCGACCTGCCGCTTCAGCCGCGGGCTGTTCGGCTATCCGCCGCATTCGGACCATATCGACGAAGTGCTCCGCGACCTGTCGCTCTACGACAAGCGCAAGTCGAAAATTATGGAACTGTCGGGCGGGATGAAGCGCCGCGTGCTGATCGCCAAGGCGCTGAGCCACGAGCCCGACATCCTGTTCCTCGACGAGCCCACTGCCGGTGTCGACGTCGAATTGCGCCGCGACATGTGGAAGCTGGTGCACAAGCTGCGCGCCAAGGGCACGACGATCATCCTGACCACGCATTACATCGAGGAGGCCGAGGAAATGGCCGATCGCGTCGGCGTCATTTCGGGCGGCAAGCTGCTGGTCGTCGACGAGAAGGCCGCGCTGATGAAAAAGCTGGGCAAGCGCGAGCTCGACGTATCGCTCAATGATGCGATGATCGACCTGCCGACGGAGCTCGGCGAGTGGGACCTGAGCTTGCAGAACGATGGCAAGACGCTGCGCTATGTGTTTGACGCGCAGGCCGAACGAACCGGCATCCCATCGCTGCTACGCAAGCTCGCCGACCTCAATATCGGCTTCAAGGATCTCGAGACTTCGAAATCGAGCCTCGAGGATATCTTCGTCGATCTGGTCAGGGAGGACGGCAAATGAACCTCCACGGCGTATACGCGATCTATCGCTTCGAAATGGCCCGCGCGCTGCGTACCCTGTGGCAGAGTCTGGTCACCCCGGTGATCACCACCAGCCTTTATTTCGTCGTGTTCGGCGGCGCGATCGGGTCGCGGATAAACCAGGTCGGTGGCGTGAGTTACGGCAGCTTCATCGTGCCCGGCCTCATCATGTTATCGCTGCTCACGCAATCGATCAGCAACGCGTCGATCGGCATCTACTTCCCCAAATTCACCGGCACGATCTTCGAACTGCTGTCGGCGCCGATCAGTTCGATGGAGATGGTGCTGGGCTCTGTCGGTGCGGCGGCGACCAAATCGGTGATCCTCGGCCTGATCATCCTCGCGACCGCGGCGGCGTTCGTGCCGATCCCGATCGCGCACCCCTTCGCGATGATCGCATTCCTGATCCTGACCAGCCTGGCGTTCAGCCTGTTCGGCTTCATCATCGGCGTCTGGGCAAAGGGGTTCGAGCAACTCAACTTCGTCCCCGCGCTCTTGATCACGCCGCTCACCTTCCTTGGCGGCGCGTTCTACTCGATCGACATGCTGCCGCAGCCGTGGCGCACGGTCAGCCTGTTCAACCCGGTCGTCTATCTGGTCAGCGGCTTTCGATGGAGCTTCTTCGACAAGGGTGACGTGCCGGTCGGCATCAGCCTGGCCGCAACTGCCGCGTTCCTGCTTGTGTGCCTCGGTGTGATCGCGTGGATATTCCGCACCGGGTATCGGCTCAAAAACTAGCCTACATCATTGGCAGGACGATCTTCGATCCCGAACACACCTTCTGCGTCGCCTTGACGAAGTCGCTCGCCTTCGCGCGCATGATGTTGGGTACGAAGGTCTGCGGGTTGCGGTCGATCACGGGAAACCAGCTCGACTGGATCTGGACCATGATGCGGTGGCCCTTCTTGAACACATGATCATGGTCGCGCAGCGGGACGTCCCAGGCGATCACCTTGCCGGGGGTCAGCGCCTGCGGCTTGGTATCGCTCGCCAGGAAGCGCCCACGCCGCACGTCCATCGCGATCGGCCACTGATAGCCGTTGAGTGTCCTGGCATAGTCGCCGAGCGCCCAATTGGTCGTGCTGGTGTCGACATAATTATCAGGCAGCACGTCGATGAGCTTGACGACAAAATCGCTGTCGGTGCCGCTGGTCGATGCCATCAGCTTCGCGGCGATCTCGCCCGTGACCGTGACGTCGGCGTCGAGCGGCGCGGAGACGTAGCCGAGCACATCGGGGCGGTGATCGACGAAGCGCTGGTCGTCGGCCTCCCACAGTCGCCAGTCCGGCGTTGCGTAGGTCCGGCTCATCGGACGCTTGCGGAACGGCACCGGGTTGGCGGGGTCGCTGACATAGTCGCGACACCCCTCGCCCGCGGCGGGCGCGGTGAACGACAAGCTGCCGTCGTCGTGGAGGTAGAGGTCGGTCGGCTTCGCGCCTGCCGGGGGCCAGGCGGCGTAGGTCTTCCACACATTCGACCCCGATTGGAACATCCTTGCGGCGAAATCGGGCCGCGGCCCCTTGCCGTGCAGCCAATAGGCGAAGAACGGCGCCTGGATCTGCGTCTGGAACTCGGTTCCGCTTTCGGTGTCGAGCGGGATCGGGCCGAGGGTCGCGCTCCTGCCTTGCCACCCACCATGGTTCCACGGTCCGGCGACGATCTGGGCCAGCCGGTTGGGATCGTTCTTCTTCTGCTGCTCGTAGATGCGCCACGACCCCCACGGATCCTCCTGGTCCCAGAATCCGGCGACGTTGAGCGTCGGAACCGTCGTCTTGCCGAGCGACTTCTGCCAATTCTGGTCGGTGTAGAAGGCGTCGTGGTCGGGATGATCGAGCAGCGAGGTGAACAGCGGCACACTGCCCTTGAATACATTCTTCTCGATATTTTCCACCGGCCCGATTTTCAGATACCAGTCATAGGCATCGGTCATGCCGTCAAGACTTAGCTCCTTGTTCTGGGTCTTGTCGTTCTGGAGACTATAGACCCATTCGGTCGCATAGCTGAGCCGCAGCGCCCCGTTGCGGTGCAAATCGTCCGACAGCCAGTAATCGACCCACGCCGCCTGCGGGCTGACCGCCTTCAGCGCGGGATGCGGTTTGGCGAGCGCGACCGCGGCGGCAAAGCCCGCATATGACACACCCCACATCCCGACCTTGCCCGAATTGTTGGGCACGTTCTTCACCAGCCAGTCGATTGAATCGTAAGCGTCAGTCGCCTCGTTCGGCGACGTCTTGACGCTCGTCGACAGCGTGAACTTGCCGTCGGACCCGAACCGCCCGCGCATCGACTGGAACACGAAGATGTAGCCGTCGGCGACGAGTGCTTTCCAGCTCGCCGGAATTTGCGGTGGCAGTGCAGAGGGCACGCCATAGGGAGTGCGCTGGAACAGGATCGGCAGCTTGCCCTTCCCCTTGGGCGCGATGATTACCGTCTCCATCTTCGCGCCGTCGTGCATGGGGACCATCACGCGGGTCAAGGTGAATTGGTCGGCGACGCTGGGGGCGGCAATAACGGGCGGCGTGGCCGTTTGCGGTCGGGCGATCGCCCCGGCGCTGACGCCGATCAACAACACGGCCCCGATCAAACCCTTGCGCATCGGCGAGTCTCCCTTTGGATGCGCAACGTGCCGGGGAGCGCCTACCGGGTCAATCGCTGCGGATCAGTCCGATCAATCCGATCAGGTGGACGATCCCGAAAACCAGTACGATCGCCGAACTGACCCACAAGAACGTCGATCCGCGATCAGACATTGCGCTCAACATCCACGGTAGCGCGAACGCTCGGGCAAGGTAGATCGCCGCGATAATCCCGAGCGCCGTTTTCAGCAGCGGCAATCGGGGCAGCACGCCGGCACCCGACAACGCAGCGCCCGCCCACAGCGTGAGCACCAATGCGATCCCAAGCGTTACGGGCACCGGTCGCCACATCGACCGCTCCGCCATTCTCGCGATCCGCTCACCCGCCCCAAAGAAACGATACCAGGACGGACCGCCCAGGATGCAGCCGAGGTGGAGCAACGCGGCAGCGCCGTCGAGGATGCCCGCCGCAAGAAGCCAGCGGTTCGTTATCATCCGATCCGATGCTCGCCCTTGACCCAGCGGACGGTGCCCGAGCTTGCGCGCATCACCACCGAATTGGTCGTCATCTTGCCGCCCAGGCGCTTGACGCCATCGAGCAGCGATCCGTCGGTCACCCCGGTCGCGGCGAAGATGCAGTCGCCCTTGGCGAGTTCCGACAGGTCATATTGCTTGTCGAGGTCCTCGATCCCCCATTTGCGCGCACGGCCGCGTTCGTCGTCGTTGCGGAACAACAACCGGCCCTTGAACTGGCCACCGACGCAGCGGAGGGCGGCGCACGCCAGTACGCCCTCGGGGGCGCCGCCCGAGCCCATATAGATGTCGATCGTCGTGTCGGGATTGGTCGTCGCGATCACGCCGGCGACATCGCCGTCACCGATCAGCATTACGCCGCAGCCGATGCCGCGCAGTTCTTCAATCAGCGCTTCGTGGCGGGGACGGTCGAGCACGCATGCGATCACTTCGCTGGGCTTGCATCCCTTGGCCGCCGCGACCGCATTGATGTTCTCGGTCGGCGACTTGTCGAGGTCGATCACGCCCGCGGGATAGCCCGGCCCGACCGCGATCTTGTCCATGTAGACATCGGGCGCGTTGAGCAGATTGCCCTCTTCCGAAATCGCCAGCACGGCGAGCGCATTCGGCCCCGCCTTGGCGCAGATCGTGGTGCCTTCGAGCGGGTCGAGTGCGATGTCGATCTTCGGTCCGGTGCCGATCGCCGACCCGACCTTTTCGCCGATGAACAGCATCGGCGCTTCGTCGCGCTCACCCTCGCCGATCACCACGGTGCCGTCCATCGCCAGTTCGTTGAGCGCGGCACGCATCGCCTCGACCGCGGCGGCATCGGCGGCCTTTTCGTCGCCGCGCCCGGTCAAGGTCGAAGCGGCGATCGCGGCGGCTTCGGTGACTCGCACCATTTCGAGCACGAGCACGCGGTCGAGCACCTGGCTGGCGGTGGTCATCTTGTCGGTGATCCTCTCAATTGATTTGTTGGCGGCGCGGATAGGCCGCGAGCGTTACGGTGTCGAGACGGTGTCGCGCGGCGCCCTGATCTCGAAGATATATGGCCAATCCTTACCGGTCACGAACAGTCGCCGTTTTTTAGCATCCCAGGCGATGCCGTTTGCGACATCGTTCTGCGCGGTCGCGCCCGATTGGCGATGCAGCTCAGCGACGTCGATCCAGCCGATCACGCGGCCATCCTTCGGGTCGATCCTCGCGATACGGTCGGTCAGCCAGACGTTAGCGAGGATTTCGCCGTCGACATATTCGAGCTCGTTGAGATTGGTCAGCGGCTGGCCGTCATGCGTGACGGTCAGCGTGCGGCGGACGGCGAAGGTGGCAGGATCGACGAAGCGCAGCACCGGCGTGCCGTCGGACATGATCAGGCTGGTGCCGTCGCCGGTCAGCGCCCAGCCCTCGCCCTCGTATTTGAACTCGCCGACCTTCTTGAGCTTGTCCTTCGACCAACGGAAGCCAACGCCATTCTTCCAGGTAAGACTCAGGATCTGGTTGCCCCACGGCGCGATGCCCTCGCCGTAGAGCGGCGGGTTCACGGCGACGCGCGTTAGCACCTTGCCGGTCATCAGATCGACCTTGCGGATGCCCGATCGGCCAACCGTGCCCGTCGACTCCCACAACTTGCCGCCTTCGTAAAAAAGCCCCTCGGTGTAAGCCTGCGGATCGTGCGGATAGGTCGCGACGACCTCTGCGTTCGCAACCGGCACGCTGGTCGGGTCGAGCACTGGAATGTCCTGCGCGACTGCGGGGCCGGCGAGTAGCGCTAGCAGGATGATCGCGAGGCGCACGATCAGTCCCTCAGCAACTCGTTGATGCTCGTCTTGGCGCGAGTCTGCGCGTCGGAGCGCTTGATGATGACCGCGCAATACAGCGCCGGCTTGCCGTCACCGCCGCCGATCGATCCTGGCACGACGACCGCATAAGGCGGCACTTCGCCCATCGTCACCTCGCCGGTCGCGCGGTCGACGATCTTGGTCGACTGGCCGATGAACACCCCCATCGACAGCACCGCGCCCTCGCCCACCCGGACGCCCTCGACGACTTCGCTGCGCGCGCCGATGAAGCAATTGTCGCCGATCACGACCGGATCGGCCTGCAGCGGCTCGAGCACACCACCAATCCCAGCGCCGCCCGACAGATGGACGTTCTTCCCGATCTGCGCGCAGCTGCCGACCGTCGCCCAGGTGTCGACCATCGTACCCTCGCCGACATAGGCGCCGATATTGATGAAGCTGGGCATGACGATCGCGTTCTTGCCGATGAACGACCCACGCCGCACGACTGCGCCAGGGACGATACGGAAGCCCGCTTCACGAAAGCGCCTCTCGCCCCAGCCGGCGAATTTGAGCGGCACTTTGTCGAACGCGGTCTGGCCCATGACGTGACTGGGCATCACCATGTTGTCGTTGAGCCGGAACGACAGCAGCACCGCTTTTTTGAGCCACTGATTGACCGTCCAGCCATCACCCGACGGCTCGGCGACGCGGGCCTCACCCGAATCGAGCAATGCCAGCGCCGCCTCGACCGCGTCGCGCACCGCACCGGTGGTGCCGGTCGAGATGTTCGCGCGATCCTCCCACGCGGCGTCGATCGTCGCGACCAAATCGGTCATGCTTCCTCCCATATCTCGTGCAGCCAGTGCGTGACGTCGCGCGTCGTGAAATCGATGAAATCGCGCTCCGCCCCTTCCGCCTGTTCGCTGCCATTGTCGACCCACAAGGTCGTCATGCCGATGTCCTTGGCCGGTTTCAGGTTGCGCGCCATGTCGTCGGCGAAGAGGCTTTCCACTGGGTCGAGCCCGTATGTGTCGCAGATGTGGCGATAGGCCCACGGTTCGGGCTTGGGCCGATAGTTCAGCGCATGAACGTCGTGGATCGCCTCGAAGCTCTCCCCAAGGCCCAGCCGGGCGAGTATTTTGGTCGCGTAGAGCGCATCGGCATTGGTGAAGACGATCTTGCGCCCCGGAAGCTTGGCGATCGCGGCGGCAAGCGGTGCGTTTTCGTCGAGCATGTCCATCTCGATATCGTGGACATCCGCCAGATACTCATGCGGATCGACATTGTGTTCGGCCATCAGCCCCGCGAGTGTAGTGCCGCGCGTGTGGAAATAGCCCTTCTGGATGCGATACGCCTCGTCGCGCTCTACTTGAAAAAACCGCGCGATATAGTCGGTGATGCGCCGGTCGACTTGCTCAAACAGCCGGGCGCCATGCGGATAAAGCGTGTTGTCGAGGTCGAAAATCCAGTTGCGGATCAAGGCCAGGCGCGGGAGCATATCGCGGGCTCTAGGCAGCACATTGCCGTGGAGCAAGGCGAGTGCCGGCATGTGGCGTTAAGAGCCTGTAAAGTATCTTTAATCCATGACCTTCTCATTAGGGGCGCTAGGACATCGTCATGAATATCGTGTGCGTACGGTTGTTGCAGTCGGCGGCGCTCGCCAGTTGCCTGGCGACCGCCGCGTGCGGCGGTGGCGGTGGCGGT
>JBDSED010000050.1:0-9922 GCA_039920225.1 Sphingomonas sp. | reverse complement strand
GGTGAAACTGGCGATGGTCGGCGTGTTGTCCTGAACAATCAGTCCGCGCAGGAACAGCATGCGGCTGGTCTCGCGCAGCAGTTCGATCCGCGCCTCGAGCGGCTCGCCGATCATGCCGCCACCGATGAACTGCGCCGACAGATCGAGCGTCACTGCGCCGCCCGCCGACAGGCAGCCGAACGCGCGGCTCGCGGCGAACAGCGACACGTCCATGAAGCCGAGCAACGCCCCGCCATGAATGTTGTCGCGCATATTAGAATGCTGATGGCCCGGCATCATGCGCACGCGGGCGATCTCGCCTTCGAGCCGGACCTGGAGCGGCTCAAGAAACGAATTGAACCGCGTCGGATCGCGGAACTCCCAGCGCTTCCACCCCGGCGCGTCGGGGTCATCGTCATAGTTGAAGAGGGGGGAGGGACTATCTGTCATTCCTGTTCCCCCGCGAAGGCGGGGGTCCAGGGCCACAGGCGGCATCGCTCGCGATTCTGGATTCCCGCCTTCGCGGGAATACTAGGTAAAGCCATCAAACGACCCGCTCGGCTTCCATCTTCTTGATTTCGGCGATCGCCTTGGCCGGATTGAGGCCCTTGGGGCAGGCGTTGGCGCAGTTCATGATCGTGTGGCAGCGATAGAGCCGGAACGGATCCTCGAGCTGGTCGAGCCGCTCGCCGGTCATCTCGTCGCGGCTGTCGGCGAGCCAGCGATATGCCTGGAGCAGGATCGCGGGGCCCAAGAACTTGTCACTGTTCCACCAATAGCTCGGGCAGCTGGTCGAGCAGCACGCGCACAGGATGCATTCGTAGAGCCCGTCGAGCTTCTCGCGGTCCTTGGGGCTTTGCTGCCGCTCCTTGCCCGCGGGCGCCGGGGTGACGGTTTGTAGCCACGGCTTGATCGACGAATATTGCGCGTAGAAGTGCGTGAAATCGGGGACGAGGTCCTTTATCACTTCCATGTGCGGCAATGGGGTGATCGTCACCTCGCTCTTGCAGTCTTCGATCGCGGTCGTGCAGGCCAGCCCGTTCTTGCCGTCCATGTTCATCGAGCACGATCCGCAAATCCCTTCGCGACACGAACGGCGAAAGGTGAGCGACGAATCCTGCTCGGACTTCATCTTGATCAGCGCGTCGAGCACCATCGGGCCGCAGGTATCGAGATCGATCTCGAACGTGTCGTAATGCGGGTTCTCGCCGGCGTCCGGGTCGTAGCGATAGACCTTGAACTTGCGGACGTTGGTCGCGCCGACCGGCGCCTTGTGGACCTTGCCCTGCTTCTTGATGCGGCTGTTCTTGGGCAGGCGGAACTCGGCCATCGATACCTCTTTGCGTCGCGCGATTGCGGATGCGGCTATGCCTTTCGCACTCGCAGCGCAAGAGCGTTAGGTCGCGGCGCACCACTTCCGCTGAAACGCGGGATCGCGCAGCCCGTTGTCGATATAATAGTCGATCAACAGATCGGCGTTGGCGACATCCTTCGGCCCCGTCAGCAGCGGTGCGGCGTCGCGGCGCCAGCCGGCGACGCAATCCGCTTTCGCCTTTTTGCTCTCCGCACAATCGATCAGCCGACCGAATGCGGTGCGATAGGTCATGAATTGCGCATGAGTCATCGATGGACCGTGACCGGGGATCAAGATCGCGAACGGCTGGCGCGCGATGGCGTCGAGCGCCTTGCGCCAGCCTTCGGAGCAGGCGGTGTCGAAGAAGGGCGCGGGCAACACGACAAGGTCGCCGGCGACGAGTGTGCGGCTAGTAGGGTCGTAGAGATACGTGTCGCCGGCGGTTGCGGCACTCTTGGCCAGGTACAGCCGCAATGGGCGTGCGCCGAACTTGATCGAGGTCGGGCCGGTTACGGGGCGGTCGGGGATCAAGTCGGTGCGGTCCTCGACGGCATCGACGCCCAGCCGAGCCTCGGCCTTGTCCGCATCAGACACCTTGGGATCGGCGACCCGTGCCTTGTTGCGCGCCAGCCCCCTGGCCAGGAAATCGTCGAGCGCGGCCTTGACCGCATTACTCGTATAGAGATTTGCCTTGGGGAAAACTGCGCGGATTTCCTGATTACCCCCCGAATGATCGAGGTGCCAATGCGAGTTGACGATCGCGACGATCGGCTTGCCGCGTTCTTTTGCGTAATCGAGGATCGCCGCCTGTTGCGCCTTGTGCCGACCCGTGTCGACGACCACCAGGCGGCTGGCATCCTCGAAGATGACCGTGTTGCCGTCCGGATTACGTTCCGGATCAAACTGGCCTGGGATCAACTTGACCGGGAAGGGGGCGCTCGCTGCGGTCAGTAGCAAAGCAGCAAGAGCGAGCAATCGCATGGCGAGCCTCCGTGATGGGAGGCGGCAGCGTAGCATATAAATAACACAGCTCTAGGGGGGCTAGATGATGTCGAGGACCAGGCCCAGGTCCCGCGCTTCGTTGGCCTCGATGTACCAATTGTCGGGTGCGCGTTGCTGGACTTCCTCGAACGTGACGTGCGACCCGCGGATCAAGTCGCGGAATCCCTCCTCCTCGATCTTCACCGAATGCCCAATCTCGTTGAGCTTCGCCTTCAGGTTGGCGACCTGCATCTTGAGCGGGCCCGACAGCGTCACGGTCGAATCGATCTGCCGCTCATGAACCAGCAGCCGCGTGCCGCGAGTCAGGAAGCGGCGCTCGACCGGAAACGCCGACATGAAGGTAGCGCCCGCCGAATAGACCGCGACCTTGCCGAGAAACAATATGTCACGACCTTGAAATTCGCGGATCAGCCGGATGTCGTCGCCCATCGCGCGCGCGATCTCGGGGTCGCCGCCGAGCGTAGTGATCGTGACGACCAGCAAGCCGTCGGTCGGGCATTTGGCGAGCTGTCGCGGAAGCGATCGTACATCGCGTCGTCCACCGTCCCGTGCAGGCGCACGTGCGGGGTGGCGAGGAGAGGGTATTTGTGTGCGGTGGTGTCGGTCATCGCGCGGCCAACAGGTGTGGCGGAGCGAAGTTCCACTTTAATTGTGCTCCTGCGCAGGCAGGAGCTCTAGCGGTCGGTCTCTCGCAGCCACCAGCGCTCCGGCCTGCGCCGGAGCACGGGAGCGATCACCCGATCACCGCTTTCAAATTCATGAATTCGTGCAACCCCCACGGCCCCAACTCGCGGCCGTGGCCCGAGCGTTTGACCCCGCCGAACGGCGCTTCGGGTGTCGAGGCGAGCATACGGTTGATCGCGGTCATCCCGGCCGCGATGTCGCGGGCGAAGCGTTCCTGCTCATCGGTGTCGTTTGTCCACACGCTCGAGCCCAGCCCGAACGGCACGTCGTTGGCGAGCGCGATCGCTTCGTCGATCGTCTCGACCTTGAACACCATCGCGACGGGGCCGAATACTTCCTCCTTGGCGACGTCGCTCTCCGGATCGACGTCGACCAGCACGCCGGGCGTCAGATAGGCACCGGGCAGATCGGGCTTTTCCGCGCCGAACAAAAGTGTCGCGCCGGCGTCGCGGAACTGGGCGAGCTGGCCGAGCACGGTGTCGCGTTGCTCCTCCGACGATAGCGGTCCCATCTCGGTCTCGGGGTCCATCGGGTCGCCCGTCTTCACCGCCTTCATGCCTGCCGAGAACTTCTCCATGAACTCATCATAGACGTCGGCGTGGACGATCATCCGCTTGGCGCAGATGCACGACTGGCCGGTGTTCTGGATGCGCGCGATAACCGCGGTCTTGGCGGCGAGGTCGATATCGGCGGAGGGCATGACGACGAAGGGATCGGACCCGCCGAGTTCGAGCACGACTTTCTTGAGCGCCTTGCCCGCGGCTTCCGCGACCTTCGCTCCCGCACCTTCGCTGCCGGTCAACGTCACCGCGACGATGCGGTCGTCGGCGATCAGGTCGGCGACCTTGGCGGATTTGACGGCCAAGTTCTGGAACAGCCCCGCGGGTGCGCCGGCCTTGAGGATCGTCGCCTCGATCGCGGCGGCGCAGCCCTGGACGCTCGACGCATGTTTCAGCAGCCCCACATTGCCCGCCATGATCGTCGGTGCGGCAAAGCGGATGACCTGCCAATAGGGGAAATTCCACGGCATCACCGCGAGCACCGCCCCATCGGGAGCCACCGCGCCGTGGCGTGCCCGGCGGGGGTTTCAACCTCGGTCGGCCTGAGCATGCTCGCGCCGTGCTTGGCGTAATAGCGGAACGCCGAGGCGCATTTCTCGACTTCGGCGATGGCGGATTTGAGCGTCTTGCCCATCTCATCGGTCGCGATCCGCGCCAGCCGGTCCTTGTCGTCCTCGAACGCCTCAGCAATGTGGCGCAGCAACGCAGTGCGCGTCTTCAGCTCGCTTTCGCGCCAATCGAGGAAGGCGGTGTACGCCTTCGCCACCCGCGCTTCGACCTGCGCGTCGGTCAATTCACCGTGGCTCTGTCCGGGCTTGCCGGTCGCGGGATCGATGCTGGTGAACATGGACGTCTAACGCCTCCCTCGCTGCGAATATCCCGACAATCATTGTGCAACCGGAACAAGCGTGCAACGTTGATCCACCTGTATCGTGGGAGAGAGAATATGATGGGCATTATCCGCATGATCGTCGTCGGCTTCGTCGTCGGCGTGCTCGCGCGCTTCTTCTATCCGGGTCAGATTCCGCTCGGTTTCCTGATGACCGTGCTGCTCGGCATCGCCGGTTCGTTCCTTGCAGGGCTGATCGGGATGGCGATCCATCCCGCACAGCGCGCAGCGGGGCTGAACCCCGGCGGCTGGATCGCATCGATCCTGGGGGCGATGCTGCTGATCTTCGTCGTCATCCGCTTCCATCTTATCGGGGCCTGACGCGCGCGCGGCGGATCGGCGGGTTGCCCCTGCCGGTCCGCTGCCGCATAGGATCGGCGTATGGATACGCCGACCGAAGACCTGTCGTTCGAGGACGCGCTGAAGCGCCTCGAAGAAATCGTCCACAAGCTCGAAACCGGCGAAGCCAAGCTCGGCGAGGCGCTCGACCTCTATGAGGAGGGCACGCGTCTGCGCCAGCAATGCAGCGCACGGCTCGACGCGGCGCAGGCGCGGATCGAGGCGATTCGGCTCGATTCCGGGGGGCGCCCGGTTGGTGTCGCGCCGTTCGACGGCGCCAGTAATTGATCGAATGAGCACCGCGTCGATGGTCGCCTCACTCTCGCTCCAGGCCGCGCTGACCGATATCGGAGCCGAGGTCGACCGGCGCTTCGACGCTTGGCTCGCGATCCCCGACGATCCGCGTGCCGACCTGTACCGCGCGATGCGCCATGCGGCGATCGGCGGCGGCAAAAGGCTGCGGCCGTTGCTCGTGTCCGCGACGGGCACGCTGTTTGGCGTCGACCGCGACTGCATCGCGCGCGTCGCGACCGCGATCGAAGCCATGCATGTCTATTCGCTGATCCACGATGATTTGCCGGCGATGGACGACGACGATCTGCGGCGCGGCAAGCCGACCGTGCACAGGGCATTCGACGAAGCGACCGCGGTGCTGGCCGGCGATTGCCTCCACGCGCTGGCGTTCGAGTGGCTCGCCGACGTCGCGACGCATCCGGACCCGTTCGTCCGCGCCGAACTGGTGAGCGAAGTCGCGCGCGCATCGGGACCCAACGGCATGGCCGGTGGGCAGATGATGGATCTGGAGGCCGAGAAGGCGCGCTTTGACCTTAACACCGTCACGCGGCTTCAGGCGATGAAGACGGGCGCGCTGATCGCTTGCTCGGTCGAGGCCGGCGCGATCCTCGGCCGCGTCCAGCCCGAGGGACGGACGGCGCTCCGCGGCTATGCCCGCGACATCGGCCTCGCATTCCAGATCGCCGACGATCTGCTCGACGTCGAGGGGGATGAGGGCAAAGCCGGCAAGAAGCTTCGCAAGGATGCCGGGGCGGGCAAGGAGACCTTCGTCTCGCTGCTCGGGGTCGATCGCGCAAAGGAGCAAGCTGCGATGCTGGTCGACCAGGCGATCGCGCACTTGCGCGCATTCGGCGCCGAAGCAGAGTTGTTGCGCGAGATTGCGCGGTTCGTCTTGGCGCGCGAAAGCTGATTGGGGAATTCGGCATGACCACACGCATCGGCGTCTATCCCGGCACGTTCGACCCGATCACGCTGGGCCATATGGACATCATCCGGCGCGGCGCGAAGCTGGTCGATCGGCTCATCATCGGGGTGACGACCAATGCCGCCAAGTCGCCGATGTTCAGCGACGACGAGCGCATGGAAATGGTCCGCCGCGAAGTCGCGACGATCGGCGATCGCGATATCGAGGTGGTCGGATTCAATTCGCTGCTGATGGATTTTGCCGAAGCCCAGGGCGCATCTATCGTGATTCGCGGGATCCGCGGCGTGACCGATTTCGAATACGAATATCAGCTGACCGGTATGAATCGCGCGCTCAATCCGCGGATCGAAACCGTCTTCCTGATGGCCGATGTCGCGCTCCAGCCGATCGCCAGCCGCCTGGTCAAGGAAATCGCGATATACGGCGGCGACATCACCAAGTTCGTGCCGCCGACGGTTCGCGATGAAGTCGACGCGCGGGTCGCGGCGTTGGCGCGCGAGGGGTAACGGCACCGTTCAGCCTGTCGCAATTCAGCCTCTTTATCTTCACATTGGCGCGCCGCTTGATTTGCTTTAAGCGGCGCAACGAACCTGTTTTCCCCGGAGTCCCCATGCGTTTCATTCTCGGCCTGATCGCGACGATGTGCCTCGCGGTCACCGGCACCCCGGCGATGGCGGCCAAGAAGAAGCCGGTCGTGGCCGCACCGGTCGCCGAGCGGATCGCGCCGCCCGCGCTAACCGACAAGGAAAACTTGCTCTACCTCGATTTATCGACGGGCGGGCGCGTGGTCGTTCGGCTCTACCCAAACGTCGCACCCAAGATGGTCGAGCGGATCAAGAAGCTGACTCGCCAGCACTTCTATGACGGGCTGAAGTTCCACCGCGTCATCGAAGGCTTCATGGCGCAGACCGGCGACCCCAAGGGCGACGGCACCGGCGGTTCGCCGCTGCCCGACTTGCCCGCCGAGTTCAACTGGATGCCGCATGTCCGCGGCGCAGTGTCCGCCGCGCGCGAAGGGGCGGCGCCCGATGCCGATGCGGCGGCCAAGACGAAGGCCGAAAACAGCGCCAACAGCCAGTTCTTCATCGTGCTCGATCCCAAGCTGGTGCTCGACAAAAAATATACGATCTTCGGCCGCGTGATCAGCGGGATGGAGTATGTCGATTCGGTCGAGCGCGGCGAGCCGCCGGCGAACCCGTCGACGATTCTCCATGCATTCGTCGCGGCCGACAATCCGCCGCCCTACACGCCGGCCCCACCCCCGCCGCCGCCCGTTCTGGCCCCCGCACCGGTGCTGACGCCGGCGCCCGTGGCCAAGCCGGCCGCGCCCAAGCCCGTGACGAAGAAGCCGGTCGCGAAAAGCGCAAAATAACCCGTTCGGGCTGAGCTTGTCGAAGCCCTGTCCTTACTTGAGCGGAAGAGAAAAGCAGCCCTTCGACAAGCTCAGGGCGAACGGGGCTAGGGTTCGATCATCATGAACGTCGACCTGTTCGACTTCGATCTGCCGCCGGAACGGATTGCGCTACGTCCGGCGTCGCCACGCGATGCGGCGAGGATGCTCGTGGTCGATGGTACAACGATGCGCGACCGGCTAGCGAGCGACCTGCCCAAGGAACTTCGCGCCGGCGATCTGCTCGTGTTCAACGATACTCGAGTTATCCCGGCGCAACTCGAAGGCAGGCGTGGCGAGGCGAGGATCGGCGCGACGCTGCACAAGCGCGAAGGACCGCGACGCTGGCGCGCGTTTGTCCGCAACGCCAAACGGCTGCGCGACGGCGACACGGTCGATTTCGGTAGCGGGGTCAGCGCGATCGCGTCGGACCGCACCGATGACGGCAGCTTCGCTCTCGACTTCGCCGGGGACGAGCCTGTCGAGCTGCTGCTCGAACGCTGCGGGCGGATGCCGCTACCGCCCTACATCGCCTCCAAGCGCGCGACCGACGCGCGCGACACCGACGATTACCAGACGATGTTCGCCGACGAGCCCGGCGCGGTCGCGGCCCCCACTGCTGCGCTCCACTTCACGCCCGACCTGATGGCAGCGCTGGAGCAGGCCGGGATCGGCCACGTCACGCTGACGCTCCATGTCGGCGCGGGCACCTTCCTCCCGGTCAAGGCCGACGACACCGACGATCACAAGATGCACGCCGAATGGGGCCGGATCGACCCCGCCACCGCCGATCGCATCAACGCCGCGCGCGCCGGCGGCGGCCGGGTGATCGCGGTCGGCACCACCAGCCTGCGCCTGATCGAAAGCGCCGCCGACGCTGCGGGGCGCGTCCAGCCATTCGAGGGCGACACCGCGATCTTCATCACCCCTGGTGTCGCGATCCTAGGCGTCGACGGGCTGATGACCAACTTCCATTTGCCGCGATCGACGCTGTTCATGCTCGTCTCCGCGCTGGTGGGGCTCGAGGTGATGCAAAAAGCCTACGCGCACGCGATCGAAACCGGCTATCGCTTCTACAGCTATGGCGACGCGTCGCTGTTGCTGCCGGCAAAAGGATGATCATGCGCGCTCTCATTTTACTGACCGTCGCGCTGATCGCTGTGCCCGCGACGGCGCAAACCAGGGACCGTGTGCCAATCCCGCTCGGCAGCGGAAAAGGTCCAGGCCCGATCGGGCCGACGCCGCCCAGCCTGGTGGTCGAGCCGGTGGCGATGATGATCGCAACTTGCGACGCGGACCTCGACGGCCGGACCAGCCGCGACGAGCTGCATCGCTGCCTGGCGAAGAGCTTCGCCACGATCGACACCGGCAACACCGGCAAGCTCGGCTATATCGCGTTCGCCGACTGGGCGGAGCGCTGGCTCGGCGACCGCACGGCGTTGCCCAGCCCGTTCGAGACCGACGCCGACGGAGACAACAAGATAACGCTCGCCGAACTCGACGCCAAGTTCGACCAGATCTTCGCGCGGCTCGACAAGGACAAAAACGGCTTCCTGACGCGTACCGAGTTGTTGACGATCCGCGCCGTCATCAACCCCGGCTTTGAGAAACGTCGGAAGGGCGCGCCGTGATCCCGGCGAGCCCTTACAAGCTCGTCATCTTCGACTTCGACGGCACGCTCAGCGACAGCGGCGAGTGGTTTCTGTCGATCATCGACGATCTCGCTGAGCGCTTTCGCTTCCGCCGCGTCGATCGCGACGAGGTCGAGACGCTGCGCCGCCGTCCGACCCGCGAGGTGATCCAGCATCTCGGCATTCCCGGATGGAAGCTGCCGCTGATATCGCGCCATGTCCGCGCGCGGTTTCGCGACAGCGCGAGCGAGATCCGCACGTTCGACGGCGTCCGCGCGATGCTCCAGGGGCTGGCCGACGCCGGCATCCGGCTGATGCTGTGTTCGTCGAACGGCGAGGCCAACGTGCGCGCCGTGCTCGGGCCCGACGCGGCGCGGTTCGAAGCGTATTTCTGCGGATCGGGACTGTTCGGCAAGGTCGCCAAGTTCCGCCGCGCCATCAGGGCGAGCGGGCTGGCCCCTTCCGCGATCCTGGCAATCGGGGACGAAACGCGCGATATCGACGCCGCGCGCGCGGTCGGGCTCGGCGCGGGCGCGGTGCTGTGGGGTTATGCGAACCCGGACATCCTGAGGGCGATGAATCCAGACATCGCTTTCGCAACCCCAACCGAGATCGTTGCGTACCTAGCGTGATGCCTCCCCGTTTCGACTTCACCATCCACGCCACCGACGGCCACGCGCGCACCGGCGAAATCGCGACGCGGCGGGGCACGATCCGCACGCCGGCGTTCATGCCGGTCGGCACCGCTGCGACGGTCAAGGCGATGAAGCCCGCCGATGTGCGCGCGTCGGGTGCCGACATCATCCTCGGCAATACCTATCATTTGATGCTGCGCCCGTCCGCCGAGCGCGTCGCGCGGCTGGGCGGGCTGCACG
>JBDSED010000049.1:0-20680 GCA_039920225.1 Sphingomonas sp. | reverse complement strand
ATTTTTCGATGGTGACGCCCTGCTTCGCCGCGACGGCGAGCAACTTGTCGAGGTCGCCGCCCGGATCGACGAACGCGCCGCGCATCGTCTTCGTGCACCACAGCAAGGTGCAAGTCTGCTGCAGAGGCGTGACGGGGATGATCGCTGCGCGGAGCGGCTGGTTGGGCTCGGTCATGCGCCGAACCTAGGCATGCGAGGATTGAGCGACAAGCTTGGGGTTGCCCCGAAGGCCCTACCGGTTGCATTTGCCGCGCAGTGATCCGCCGCGACCGCCCCTTCGTGTTGCTCGACGACGCCCGTGCCGAGGGCGCGGCGCCGGCGCGGCTGTACCAGGCGCCGGTCGCGATCGTCGAGGCGCGAAGCGTTGTCGAGGTGAAGCCCGCGCTCGATCGCCTGCGCGCGGCGCGGCATCGCGGGCTGCATGCGGC
Source organism: Sphingomonas sp. (assembly GCA_039920225.1). Classification (GTDB taxonomy): domain Bacteria; phylum Pseudomonadota; class Alphaproteobacteria; order Sphingomonadales; family Sphingomonadaceae; genus Sphingomonas. The sequence continues at coordinate 20,252 of JBDSED010000049.1, read as the reverse complement.
GGGGTTCATGGCGTACGAGGCGGCAGCGGCGTTCGAGCCGGTGCTCGGCAGCCTGCCCATCAGCGACGCGCCATTGCTGTGGTTCGGACTGTTCGAGGGCTATGACGAGATCACCCCCGGCGGTGTCCCCGCGTTACTGCCCGATCCTGCTTCGGCCTGGGCCGGGACGCCGCAGCCCGATGTAGACCGCGCCGGCTATGCCGACCGCTTCGACCAGGTCCATGCGCTGATCGAGGCGGGCGACATCTATCAGGCCAATCTCAGCTATCGTGCCCGCGTGCCCATCGCGGGCGATCCGCTGGCGATCTACGCCAGGCTGCGGGCGAGCGCTCAGGCGGGGTATGGCGCGGTCGTGTCGACGGGGATCGACTGGCTGCTGTCGCTGTCGCCTGAACTGTTTTTCGCGCTCGACGGCGCGCGCCTGACCGCCAAGCCGATGAAAGGCACCGCCCGGCGCGGAATTACGCCTGAAGAAGACCGCACGCTCGCCGCCGAGCTCGGCACCGACGCCAAGCAGCGCGCCGAAAACCTCATGATCGTGGATTTGCTTCGCAACGATCTGTCGCGCGTCGCCGCCCCGGCCAGCGTCGCGGTGCCCGAACTGTTCGCGGTCGAAACCTATCCGACGATCCACACCATGACCTCGACCGTCACCGCGACGCTCGCGCCCGACCAGGACGCGATCGACGTGCTCGCGGCACTATTTCCGTGCGGGTCGATCACTGGCGCGCCCAAGATCCGCGCGATCGAGGCGCTCGCGGAAATCGAGGCGAAGAGCGCGCCGCGCGGCCCCTATACCGGGGCGATCGGGCGGCTCGACGCGAGCGGCGGGGCGATGTTCAACGTCGCGATCCGCACGCTCGCGATCGCCGGGGACGACGATCATGCAACGCTCGGCGCGGGTGGCGGGATCGTCGCCGATTCGCGTGAAGCCGAGGAGTGGGATGAAGCGCTCGCCAAGATGGCGTTCGTCACCGCGGGCGCGCGGACGGTCGACCTGATCGAAACGATGGCGTTCGACCCGATCGAGGGGATCGCGTTGCTCGAGCGGCACCTCGCGCGGATGAAGACCAGCGCCGGCTTGCTCGGCTTCGCGTTCGATCGCCACGCGGCGCGCAACGAGTTGCAGGCGGCGACTTTCCGCCTGCGCGAGTCCAAGCGGATTCGGCTGATGCTGGCGAAAAGCGGCGCGGTGGCGATCGAAGTCGCGCCGCTCCCTGCCCGGCCCGACGAGCCGGTCGCGATCGACATCGTGACGATGCCGGTAGCGCGCCCCGACTTCCGTCTGCGCCACAAGACCAGCGACCGCGCCTTTTACGACCAAGCGCGGGGCGATGCGTTCGAGGTGTTGTTCGAGCGCGATGGGCAACTCACCGAGGGCAGCTTCACCAGCCTCTTCGTCGAGCGCGACGGCATGCTCCTCACTCCGCCGCTCGGGCTCGGCCTCCTCCCAGGCGTGCTCCGCGGCGAGCTGATCGACAGCGGGCGCGCCGTCGAGGCGGTGCTGACTCGCGCCGACCTTGGCGATGGTTTCCTGATCGGAAATGCGCTGCGCGGGCTGATACCTGCCTATGTTGCGGTTGCGAACGCCGACGCCCCGTCGCTATAGCGCCCCAACACAGGGGAACGCCGATGCAACCTTCCGCCGCGCTCAACCGCATCAAGCCGTCGCCGACGCTGGCGATCACCAGCCGTGTGCAGGAGTTGAAGCGCGCCGGGATCGACGTAATCGGACTCGGCGCGGGCGAGCCCGATTTCGACACGCCCGACTTCATCAAGGAAGCGGGGATAAAGGCGATCCGCGAGGGTCAGACCAAATATACCAACGTCGACGGCACGCCCGAGCTGAAGGAAGCGGTGCGCGCGAAGTTCCTGCGCGACAACGAACTTACCTACGGCATCGACCAGATCACGATCAACGCCGGCGGCAAGCACACGCTGTTCAATGCGATGGTCGCCACGCTCGATCCGGGCGACGAGGTGGTGATTCCCGCGCCCTATTGGGTAAGCTATCCCGACGTCGTGCTGTTCGCGGGCGGCACCCCGGTCTTCGCCGCGGCAGGTGCCGACCAGAACTACAAGCTCAAGCCCGAACAGCTTGAAGCGGCGATCACCCCGCGTACCAAATGGCTGATCCTCAACTCGCCGTCCAACCCGACCGGCGCCGCTTACAGCGAGGCCGAGCTAAGGGGATTGGGCGCGGTGCTCGAACGGCATCCGCACGTCTGGATCTTCGCCGACGACATGTACGAGCACATCATCTTCGACGATTTCAAGTTCACGACGATCGCCCAGGTCTGCCCGTCGCTCTATGACCGCACGCTGACCGCCAACGGCGCGTCGAAGGCCTATGCCATGACCGGATGGCGGATCGGGTTCGCCGGCGGCGCGCCGTGGCTGATCAAGGCGATGTCGAAGCTGCAGTCGCAATCGACCAGCAATCCGTGTTCGATCGCGCAGGCCGCGACCGTCGCCGCGCTGACCGGCGACCAAGCGTTCCTCAAGGACAATGCCGCGCTGTTCCAGTCGCGCCGCGACCTCGTCGTGTCGATGCTCAACCAGGCCAAGGGCATTACGTGCCCCCGGCCCGAAGGTGCCTTCTACGTCTATCCCGAATTCTCCGCGCTGATCGGCAAGACCTCGCCCAACGGCCGGCTGATCGCCACCGACGAGGATTTCGTCGGCTACCTGCTCGACGACGCGCGGGTCGCGGCGGTGCAGGGCGAGGCCTTCGGCCTCTCGCCGGCGATGCGAATCAGCTACGCGACCTCGGACGATCTGCTGCGCGAGGCATGCGAGCGCATCCAGACCGCGTGCGCGGCGCTGCGGTAACCTTTCCTGCTGCCCGATGAACCGGCCGCCCAGCAAAAGTTCAGGCTCGGAAACTTAATGTTCACGGATTGATGGTTGAAGCGGAACGGCATCGCCCCGATTTCGCGGCCTCATTCAAGGGACAAGAGTCATGAAGACCATCCTCAAATCCGCGATGCTGTGGCGTTTCCTCGGCGGGTTCGCACTGGGCGCGGCCGGCGTGCTGACGCTCCATCCGGCAACGGCCGGGACGGCGCCGAACGCAGCGGCGACGATCGCACACGTCACGCGCTAAGGCGCATCCTTGGCCGGCGCTCCGCCGTTCCTATATTGATAGGAACACGGAGTTACCGATGATGATCAAGCCATTCATGACGATTCTGCTGGCCGGAGCCGCGGCCTTTGCCGCGACGCACGCGACCAGCGCCGGCGCCGAGCGCGCCGTCCCTATCCCAGCCTCCGCACGCGATGTCGTGCCCGCCGCCCAGCCGCGCGTCGCGGTGTTCGCCGGTGGCTGTTTCTGGGGAATGGAAGCGGTGTTCGCGCGCGTGAAGGGCGTGACCGGCGTGACCGCGGGCTATGCCGGCGGCACGGCGGCGACCGCGACCTACGACCAGGTATCGACCGAGGCCACCGGCCATGCCGAGGCGGTGCGAATCACCTATGACCCACGCGTCGTCAGCTACGGCACGTTGCTGCGCGTCTATTTCTCGATCGCGCACAATCCGACCGAGCTCAATCGCCAAGGGCCCGACGCGGGACCCAGCTATCGCTCGGCGATCTTCCCGCAGAACGAGGCGCAGCGCGGCGTCGCGGCGGCCTATATCGCGCAGCTGACCCGCGCCAAGGCGTTCCCGCGCCCGATCGTCACCAAGCTGGAGACCGGTCGCTTCTTTGCTGCCGAGAACTATCACCAACGGTTCTACGACAAGAACCCCAGCCACCCGTATATCGTCAACTGGGACAAACCCAAGGTTGCCGCGTTCCGCGCGGCGTTCCCGCAACTGGCAAAATAGGCCTTCTTAGCCCCTCCTCTTCAGAGGAGGGGGTTGGGGTGGAGGGTGCCTCGCAGAGACGACCACCTGTGACTGCCTCACCCCAACCCCTCCCCTGAGGGGGAGGGGCTTTTAGGCGGCCAGCGGAAACCTGAGCAGCCGGTCGGCGAGCGGCACCAGTGCCTCGCCATTCCGCCCCACCGCGCGCACGATTTCCGGATGACCGACGTCCAGCCCCCCCGTCAGCGCGCCGAACGCCGGCAGAATGAGCTTGGTGCCGGTCGCGACGAAGCAGCGTCGCGAGACCAATCGCCCACGAACGCGCACGCGCAACTTCGGGTGGAAATGCCCCGACAGTTCGGGGCGCGAATCGCGGCGGTCGGCTTCGTGGCGCAGCACCAGCCCGTCGACCACCGCTTCGTCGATGACGACGCCGCCGCACGGATTGCCGATGCTCGCATCATGATTGCCGACGATCCACGTCCAGCGGTGCGCAGCGGTGAGCGCGCGCAACCGCGCCTGCTCGGTTTCGGGCAGGCGATCGCATCCGCGCGAGTCGTGGAAACTGTCGCCGAGGCACCAGATCTCGACCGGGTCGGTCGCCGCGACCACCGTTTCGATCGCCGTCAGGGTCGCCGCGCTGTCATAGGGCGGCAGCATCTGGCCGAAGCTCGCGAACCAGCTCGCTTTCTCGAAATGCAGGTCGGCGACGATCAGCGCGCGCCGCGCCGGCCAATACAGCGCGCCCGCGGGCAACGCGGCGAATTGGTGACCGGCGAACGAAAAGGGAACCATGTCCCGCCCATGCCGTAAAGCGCGAGCGGGATCAATCGCTTGCGGCGATGCAACAAATACCGCTTGATCGACCGACAAACAGGCGTAAAGCGCGCCGTCTTCCTCGGCAGGCCATCAAGTCCATGTCATCCGGTGCCAAAGCGTCGAAAGGCGCGATGCCCCCCAAAATATTGCTGGGCCTGACGATCGGCGCGATCGGCGTCGTGTTCGGCGATATCGGCACCAGCCCGCTCTACGCGTTTCGCGAGGCGCTGGGCCAGGCGGCCGCTGACGGGCTGGTCGCCGACGAGATACTCGGCGTCCTCAGCCTCGCTTTGTGGACCTTGTTCCTGGTCGTCACGATCAAATACGTCCTGTTCCTGATGCGCGCGAACAACCGCGGCGAGGGTGGCGTATTGGCGCTCGCGGCGCTGGCTCGGCGCGCGCTCGGCTGGCGCTCGCGCACCGCGATCGTACTGGGCGCGGCTGGAGCGGCGTTGTTCTACGGCGATGCGATGATCACCCCGGCGCTGTCGGTGCTGTCGGCGGTCGAGGGGCTGCGCACGCTGCCCGGCGCCGCCAACGCGATCAGCGAGGGGCTGATCATGGGGATCACGATCGGCATCCTGATCGGCCTTTTCGCCATCCAGTCGCGTGGCACCGCACGCGTGTCGGCGCTGTTCGGTCCGGTCTGTATACTGTGGTTCGTCGCGATCGCCGGGCTCGGCCTATGGCACATCGCCGACGAGCCCGGCATCCTCTGGGCGATCAACCCGTACTATGCGGTTGAATTCCTCATCACTCACGGCGTGCTCGGGTTGTTCGTGCTCGGCGCTGTGTTTTTGACGGTCACCGGCGCCGAGGCGCTGACCGCCGACATGGGGCATTTCGGGCTCAAACCGATCCGGCTCGGCTGGTTCGCATTGGTTTGGCCGGCGCTGGCGCTCAATTATTTCGGCCAGGGCGCCTATGCGCTCAACAAGCTGGAGGCGGTCAACGCCGCCGGCCAGAAGTTCGCCAATGCGGACTGGTTCTTCCTGATGGCCCCCGACTCGGCGCGGCCGTGGCTGGTCGTGCTGGCGATGCTTGCCACGATCATCGCCAGCCAGGCGGTGATCACCGGCGCCTATTCGCTGACGCAGCAGGCAGTGCAACTCGGCCTGTTGCCGCGGCTGCGCATCCGTAACACGTCGGCCGATTATGCCGGACAAATTTACCTTCCGTCGATCAACTGGCTGCTGTTGATCGGCGTGCTGGTGCTGGTCGTCCAGTTCCGCACCTCGTCGGCCATGGCGGCCGCCTATGGCATCGCGGTGACGGGCACGATGGTTGTCACGACGTGCCTTGCCTATATCGTCGTGCGGCATCGCTGGCGCTGGTCGCGGCCCTGGGCGTTAGGCGTGATCCTGCCATTCCTGACGCTCGACCTGATCTTCTTCGGCGCCAACATCCTGCGCGTGGTCGAGGGCGGCTGGGTGCCGCTGGCGATCGCCGCCGCCATCGGCTTCACGATCTTCACCTGGGTGCGCGGCAAGTCGATCGTGCGGACCTTCGAGCAGCGCCAGAGCGTGCCGCTCGCCGACCTCGCCGCGGCTTTAAGCCGACGCCCGCCCGAGCGGGTCGAGGGCACCGCGATATTCCTGACCGGCAATCCGACCGCCGCGCCGGGCGCGCTGCTCCACAACCTCAAGCACAACAAGGTGCTCCACGCGACCAACCTTATCGCGTCGGTCAAGACCAGCGACATGCCGCAAGTGCCCGAGGACGACCGCTGTGATATAAAGCGGCTCGACGACAATTTCAGCGTCGTCGTGCTGCGATATGGCTTCATGGAGAGCCCCGACGTGCCCCACGATCTCGCCGTTGCGGCAAAGGCCGGGCTGCTCGATCTCGACCCGATGAAGGCGAGCTATTTCATCGGCCGCAACACGCTCAAGGCCGATGCGGACGTCGGCATGCCGCTATGGCAGGACCGCATCTTCATGTTCCTGCAGCGCAACGCCAGCGACCCCACCGACTTTCTGCGCATCCCCCCGGGCAAGGTGCTCGAACTGGGCGAACAGGTGACGGTGTAGACTTTGGCGCGCTGACGGGTGAAAACCGGGCGTCGTCTGTTAGGGGTTTGCCATGCTGTCCGTCGCGCTGTCGATCGTACTAGTGGCCGGTGCATCCGGCTACACCGCTCCCGACCTTGCCGATGCGCGTTGCATGGCCGCCTATGCGATCCTCGCCGACAGCAAGGACGCCAAGGTGCAGCAGGGTGGTATCTTCGGCACCATCTATTTCGTCGGTAAACTCAGAGGCCGGACGCCCGGTATCGATGTCGAAGCAATTCTGCGCGTCGTGGGCAACGAGGTGAAGCGGGCGCACCAAGACTTTCTAGCGCGTTGCGGTGTCGAGATGCAGACCGTCGGCGCCACCTTGACCGCCGCGGGAAATGCCCTGGCGGCCGACGGGTTCTAGGATGGCCCGCACCTATCCAGCGTAAGCCTTCACCAGATCGTACAGATAGTCGCGCCCGCTATAGAGCGACTCCACGCGGATCCGCTCGTTGAGCCCATGCACGCCGCTGAAATCGCTATCGACGAACACCCCGGGTGCTCCGTAAACCGGGATGCCGATCGCCTCCAGGAAGATGCCATCGGTCGCGCCGGTCGACATAGTCGGCAATAGCGGCACGCCGGGGAAATATTTGGCCGCAAGGGTCGTCATCGGGCCGGTGATCTTGGCGTCGAGCTTCGGCGGGATGCCGATCGGGCGAATCGGCGTGTTGGCGGTGACGTTCACCTTCGGGCCGGCCAGTTCCTTGAGCTTGGCGAGCGTACCGTCGACGCTCTCGCCGGGGAAGATGCGGCAATTGACATTGGCCGTCGCGCTTTGCGGCAGCGCGTTCTCGGCGTGGCCGGCCTTGAGCAAGGTCGCGACGCAGGTCGTGCGCAGCGTCGAATGCAGCGCCTTGTCCAGGCTGACTATCTTGTCCGCCGCAGCGTTATTGGGGTCGGCAAGCAAGGTTGTAATCGCGTCCGCCATCGGCTTGGGCGTGGTCGGCGCCTTGGCGACCATGCCGAAAAAGGCGCGCGTCGTGTCGGTGAACTTGACCGGGAATTCATAGCCCTGGACGCGCTTGATCGCGTCGGCGAGCTCGTAGATCGCGTTGGCGGGCACCGGCTGCGACGAGTGGCCGCCGGGGTTCGTCGTCGTGAAGGTGTAGTTCTGCGCCGCTTTCTCGCCGACCTGGATCGCGAGCAATTCGCGCTCGCCCTTGGCATTGTAGCGCCCACCGCCGCCCTCATTGAGTGCGAATTCCGCCGCGATCAGTTCGGGCTTGTTCTTGGCCAGCCATTCGGCGCCGTTGAACGCGTAGGTCGTCTCCTCGCCACAGGTCAGCGCCAATTTCACCGTGCGCTTGGGCTTGTAGCCCAATTGCTTGAAGCGGATCATCGCGTCGGCCCAGATCGCCGCCATCGCTTTGTCGTCGACGGTGCCGCGGCCGTAATAATAGCCGCCTTCCTCGATCAGCTTGAATGGGTCGCGCACCCAATCCTCGCGCTTCGCCGCGACGACGTCGATATGGCCGAGCAGCAGGATCGGCTTGGCCTTGGCGTCGCTGCCTTTGAGCATCGCGACGAGACCGCCGTCCTTGGGATGTTCGGGGACCGAGAACTGGACGATGTCCTGGTCGGTATAGCCCGCCGCCTTCAGCCGCGCCGCGATCTGCGCCGCGGCCCTCGTGCAATCGCCGACATCGACCGCCGTGTTGGTCTCGACCAGTTCCTTGTATAGCCCGAAGAACGCTTGCTGGTCGGGTAGCGTTTGCGCCGATGCGCTGGCCGCCGATTGCCCGACCAACGCCGCCGCGATGATCCATCCCAATGCGCGCATGTCCGCCCCCTTACCCAGATATTGTCGTGCATCCGAATAGAGCGGCAAATCGCCGGACTGGCAACCGTGGCTATCGAACCTCGATCGCGCTTTTGCTGATCACGTGCTTGGGCAAGGTCAGCCGGATTTCGCGATTGGCGAAATCGATCTGGACACGGCGGAACAGCTTGAGCGTGTCCATGCCGAGCATCAGCGCCGGCGTATCCATCAAGCCGAACCGCTTGAACGGCAGCGCATCGGCGAACGCGATTGGAATGCTGTGAAAGCCCACCTTGGCGATTTCCAGCGTATCGATCACGCGGTAATCGGCCTGGAGCCACTGGCCGGTGACCGACAGCAGCCCGATCTTGCCGAGCGACCTTTCGGTACGAACGCGCCTCAGCATCGCGAGATTGCCGATCGTGACCGGCGACCCGGTGTCGATGACGACCGAGATCCTGCGGCCCTTGTACATCGCATCGGTCACGATCAGCTGGCCGAACACGTTCTTCGCGCGGACGACGATATCATCGGGGCCCGCGGCGATACGCCGCTTTTTCGCCGGGCGGACCTCCATCTCGTTGCGGTCGAAATCGATCGCGACGGCGTGTCCCTTGAGCGCGTCGATCCCCAGCATGCCCGGCGCGCCGAGATTGGCAGCCGAGACTCCGGGCGCTTCGATCGTATCGGGCTGCACCAAGCTGACCTTGAGCGCGGGCAACAGGAACGTGCCGAGCTCGCTCCGCCCCGCCATCGTCGTCACGCGCACGCGGCGGCCGGCGGCGAGGTTCAGGATGCCGGCAAGTTCGTTCGAGACGACGGTCCGCTCGGCGCCGGTATCGATGATGAAGCGATACGGTCCGCTCGCGCCGATCGAGACCGGCACGGTCATCCGGTTTTGCTCGGTGCCAAGGCCGAGTGTGTCAGGTAAGGCAGCCGCCGGGTCCGCCGGCTCGGGCTGCGGCAGTTTGGCGTTTTGCGCGAGCAACGGAACCGCGACCGCCATGCCGACTGCCGCCACGAGAAATCGCGCGCGCATCAATAGCTCTTGCAAGCCGCGAACGATCGGCACGTATTCGTAAAGTCGATCCTGGGCCGCGGTAGGGTGAAGGCGATCGCACGATTGACGAAGTCGATTTCGATCCGCCGAAACATTCTGAGCGAACCCATTCCGAGGATGAGAGCCGGCTTGTCCGAAAGGCCAAGCCGCGCGAACGGCGGCACGTCGGCGAACGACATCCCGAACCTATCGAACCGGATATCGCCGATATGGATGTTGTTGACCATCACGTAATTGGCGTCGAACGACCGGCCGGTGACCGACAGGACGTTGACTGGGCCGATCGGACGCGGCGTCCGCTTCGTCAGCGCGCGCATCGCCATATTGCCGACACTGATCCACGACCCGGTATCGATGATGACGGAAATAGGGTGACCTTCGAACGTCGCCTTGGTCACGATCAGCTGACCCAGCCGCGACTTGGCGCCCACCACGATTTCACCCTTCGGACGCTTTTTGGCCGCGGTCAGCGTCATTCGACTGTTATCGAAATCGATCACGAGATGATGCCCCTGAAGCGCATCGATACCGAGCATCCCCGAGGCGCCCAGATTGGCAGCCGCCAGCGCGGGGGCTTCGATTTCGCGGGTGATCAGCGATCCTGCGGAGAGCGAGGCGACCTTGACCGTATTGACCGTGCTCGGGCCGCTAAAGTCGAACAACCGCGCTCGCGCGCCGGCATCGAGGCCAAGCGTATCGGCCAGCTCGCGTGACACCACCGAACGCTCTGCGCCGGTGTCGATGATGAAGGCGTACGGGCCCTTGCCGTCGACCTGGACCGGCACCGTCATCCGGTTGAGCAATTCCCCGAAGCCAAGGGTTTCAGCTGGCGTCGGAGCGGGCTGGGCCGTGCCGGCAGGCAAGCCGGCATCCTTTTGCGGCTGACCGCCCCAAGCGAGCAGCGGCATCGCTATTGCGCTTGCCACGGTCGCGACACAGAAACCCCACCGGCGCATTGGCGTGGTCTACGCCTGTTCGGGATGCCTACCAAGCGGATAATATGGTTGCCTAATCCAGCCGCATCGCCTCGCGCGCCAGCACTTCGGCCTCGGCGAGCAAATCGTCGTCGGCCGTCCCGGTCGCCACGCGCTCACGCCCGATCAGCGTCAGCACCGGGACCGCGAGCGGCGACACGCGGTCGAGGTCGACGTGCACCATCGTGTCGGCGGCGCGGTCGAGCAGATGCGCGAGCCGCCCGACGTCGGTCATCTTGGCGCGGGCATCGTCCCACGCCGCCTGCAGCAGCAGATGCGTCGGCTCGTATTTCTGCAGCACGTCGTAGATCAGGTCGGTCGAGAAAGTCACTTGCTTGCCCGTCTTGCGCTTGCCCGGATGCTGGCGCTCGACCAGCCCGCCGATCACTGCGACCTCGCGGAACGCGCGCTTGAGCAGATGGCTCTGCTGCACCCAATCGACGAATTCGTGTTCGAGAATGTCGGCCGAAAACAGGCTGGCGGGGTCGGTGACTGGATCGAGTGAATAGGTGGCGATGGCATAATCGCTCGCGACGAAGCCGAGCGGCCGCAACCCTTGCGTCTCCATCCGCCGCGTCAGCAGCATGCCGAGCGATTGATGCGCGTTCCACCCTTCGAAGCTGTAGGCGACCATGTAATGCCGTCCCTGGCGCGGGAAGGTCTCGACCAACAGCTGCCCGGGGTCGGGGAGCGTCGAGCGGTACGACTGCACTTCGAGCCATTCGCGCACGTCGTTGGGGAACCGCGCCCACTCCTCGGGATGCGCCAGGAACCCGCGCACCCGGTCGGCGAGGTTGGTCGACAGCGGCATTCGCGCGCCGCCATAGGTCGGAATCCGCGCCGGCCGGCTTGAGGCGCGCACCAGCAAATCCTCGGTGTCGATGCGGATCACTTCGCAACTGATCCCGGCGAAGAAGAAGGTGTCGCCGTTCGACAGGGTTGCTGCGAACGATTCCTCGACCTTGCCGAGCAACCGCCCGTTCTTGAACCGCACGTTGAGCATCGTCGCCTCGACGATGATCCCCGCGTTGAGGCGGTGCTGCGTCACGAATTTCGGATGACTGACGCGCCAGATGCCATCCGCATCCTGCGTCAGCCGTTTGAACCTGTCGTACGCCTTGAGCGAATAGCCGCCGTCGCGGATGAACCCCAACACGCGGTCGAACAGCTCGGCCGTCAGCGCCGAATAGGGCAGCGCCGATCGCACTTCGTCGAGCAGGCCGTTTTGCTGGAACGGCGCTGCGCAGGCGCACGCCATCACGTGTTGGGCGAGCACGTCGAGCGCGCCGAGGCGGAAGATGTCCTCGTCGAGCGCCCCTGCTTCGACCGCATCGACCGCAGCGCGCGCCTCGAGATATTCGAATCGGTTGCCGGGCACGATGATCGCTTCCGACGATTCGTCGAGCCGGTGGTTGGCGCGCCCGACGCGCTGGAGCAGCCGCGACGATCCCTTGGGCGCGCCCATCTGGATCACGCAATCGACGTCGCCCCAATCGACCCCGAGGTCGAGGCTTGCGGTCGCGACGAGCGCACGCAGCCGCCCTTCGGCCATCGCTTGCTCGACCTTGCGCCGCGCCTCGCGCGACAGGCTGCCGTGGTGGATGCCGATCGGTAGCGACATCGCATTCGTCTTCCACAGATCCTGGAAAATCAACTCGGCCAGGCTGCGAGTGTTACAGAAGACGAGCGTGGTCTTGTGCGTCTCGATCTCGGCCATCACTTGCTCGGCGGCATAGCGCCCCGAATGCCCCGCCCAGGGAACGCGCCCCTCGGGCAGCAGGATCGCGAGGTTGGGGTCGGCCCCGGGTTCGCCCAGCACGAGGTCGACCGTGTCGATATCGCCGTCGGGCGCAAGCCAGGCACGATAGCCGTCTGGATCGGCGACCGTCGCCGACAACGCGACGCGGCGCAACGCCGGCGCGATCCGCTGCAGCCGCGCCATGCACAGGCTCAGCAAATCGCCGCGCTTGCCCGTGGCGAAGGCGTGGACCTCGTCGATCACGATCGTGCGCAGCCCGGCGAACATCGTGAAACTGTCAGGATAGCTGAGCAGCAGCGACAAGGATTCTGGCGTGGTCAGCAGGATGTTGGGCGGCTTCACCCGCTGCCGCGCCTTGCGGTCGCTCGGCGTGTCGCCGGTGCGCGTCTCGATGCGGATGTCGAGCGCCATTTCCTCGACGGGCGTGAGGAGGTTGCGCTGCACGTCGACCGCCAGCGCCTTGAGCGGCGAGACGTAGAGCGTGTGCAGGCCGTCGTGCGGCGTCGCAATCAGCTCGGTCAGCGTCGGCAGGAATCCGGCGAGCGTCTTCCCCGCCCCGGTCGTCGCGACCAGCAACGCATGATGCCCCGCGCGCGCAGCGTCGAGCATCTCCAGCTGATGCCGCCGCGGCCGCCATCCGCGCGACGCGAACCAGTCGGTGAGTTGGGCGGGAAGGCCTTCACTCATTCCGTCATGCCGGACTTGTTCCGGCATCCAACCATCTCCAAGCGACGCCGCCTGAGGCACGTTGGACCCCGGAACAAGTCCGGGGTGACGATTGAAGTGACACCGCTTCGCGCCGTCGCATTGGAACCCATACGCATCCCAGCCATATAGGATGCATGGCGAAGCTCGGCGACTGGATCGATCCCAAACCCCACGGGATTTACGTGAAGCCTGCCGATGCATGGATCGACCCGTCGGTACCGTCGGCGCGCGCGCTCGTCACGCATGGCCATGCCGACCATGCGCGCGGCGGTCATGCGGCGGTGTGGGCGACGCCCGAGACGCTGGCGATCATGGAGACTCGCTACGGTCCGCAAGCCGGGCACCCGGTCGATTACGGTCAGATCCTCGACATGGGCGGAGTCGAGGTGAGCTTCGTTCCCGCCGGCCATGTGCTCGGCTCGGCGCAGATCGTGCTCAAATATCGCGGCGAGACGATCGTCGTGTCGGGCGATTACAAGCGCCGCCCCGACCCGACCTGCGCGCGGTTCGAACCGGTCAAGTGCGATGTCTTCGTCACCGAAGCGACGTTTGCGCTGCCCGTCTTCCGCCACCCGGAGACGCACGACGAGATGGACAAACTGCTCGCGAGCCTACGCGCCAATCCGGAGCGGTGCGTGGTGGTCGGCGCCTACGCCTTGGGCAAGGCGCAGCGCGTCATCCGCGAATTGCGCGACATGGGGTTCGACGATCCGATCTACATTCACGGGGCGCTCCAGCGGCTGTGCGACCTCTATGTCGAACTCGGCGTCGATCTCGGCGAGCTGCGCCCCGCGACCGGCGTGCCCAAGGCCGAGCTGCAGGGCCGCATCGTGATGTGTCCGCCCTCCGCGCTCAACGACCGCTGGTCGCGCCGCTTGCCCGACCCCATCACCGCGATGGCGAGCGGGTGGATGCGCGTGCGCCAACGCGCGCGGCAGAAGCTCGTCGAGCTGCCGCTGATCCTGAGCGATCATGCCGATTGGGACGAACTGACCGAAACGCTCCTCGAGATCGCGCCCAAGGAAGTGTGGGTCACCCACGGCCGCGAAGAAGCGCTGATCCACTGGTGCATGACGCACCAGATCAAGGCGCGCGCGCTGGCGCTGGTGGGATATGAAGACGAAGACGACTAACCGAGCGGCGGAAGCTTGGTCGCTTCGTAAGCGGTGATCTTCTCGCTCGCGCACGAGTGCTCGCGGAACGCCGCCAGCAACTTGGCAATGCCCGGCGTGACGAAATGCGCCTGGAGCGCCGCCAGGTCGCGCCATTCCTCGAAGAATACGAGCTTCATCGGGTCCTCGCTGTCGATCCGTACCGCGTGGCTGATGCACCCGTCCTCGGCACGCGAGCGGTGGACATGCGCGAGGCTGGCTTCGAGCAGCGCCTCGAAACTGTCAGGCTTGGCGGTGACGCTGCCAGTGACGATGATCATCCCACGCCCTCCTTCTATGCAAAGAGCTAGAATGGCAGCGGTCGCGCCGTCAATCAGGCGGCTGCAGCCTCATCATCGGCGGTCAACAGCCACGCTTCGGCCTGCGTCGCATCCTCGAAGCACCGCGCGGTTCGTGCATCGAGCGCGCGCATTAGCTGGCTGCGCGCCAGCGTGCGGCTGACGACAAACGCCAGCCGCCGCGATCGATAGACGGGGTCGGCGAGTAGCGCTTGGAATGACGCGACGACATCCTGCGATTGCACGCTCATGCCGGATACGTCGTTGAGCGTCAGGTGACGGTTGCCGCCGCAGGTCAGCTTGGCGTGCTCGGCGGCCCGGGCGGCATGGAAAGCCTCGATGTCGACGGGAGCGAAGAACCCCGACATCTTGATCCGAATCAGGTCGCGAGCGGGATCAGCGGTAACGGTGAACTGCGCAGCCATGCGACGAGCCGTACGGCCAAAGAATTGAAGAATTCCTTAGCGTTAGCCCACTCCCTCTAACGCTTTCTGTCTACGCCGCTGGACCGAGCTGCCGATGCCCAGCGCCTCGCGATATTTGGCGACGGTGCGCCGCGCGATGCCGAATCCCTTGGCGTTGAGCATGTCGACCAGCGTGTCGTCCGACAGGATCGCCTTGGGGTCCTCGGCGGTGATCAGCGCGCGGATCGCGGACTTGACCGCCTCCGCCGACACCGCATCGCCGCCGTCCGACGACTGGATCGAGCTGGTGAAGAAATATTTGAGTTCGAACAGCCCGCGCGCGCAGCTGAGATATTTGTTGCTGGTCACGCGGCTGACGGTCGATTCGTGCATCTCGATCGCGTCGGCGACCTGGCGCAACGTCATCGGCCGCAAATGCGCGACACCGTGCAGGAAGAACGCTTCCTGCTGCTTCACGATTTCGCTGGCGACCTTGATGATCGTGCGCTGGCGCTGGTCGAGCGCCTTGACCAGCCAGTTGGCACTGGCGAGCATGTCGTTGAGCCACGCCTTCGACGTCTTGTCCTGCGGCCCCGACGACAGCTCGACATAATAAGAGCGGTTGACCAGCAGGCGCGGCAAGGTCGCGGCGTTGATCTCGATCGCCCAACCATCCTTGCGGCGCGCGATGAACAGATCGGGCGTCACTGCCTGCATCGGCTCGCCGCCGAACTTGCAGCCCGGCTTGGGATCGTAGTTGCGGAGTTCGCGGATCATATCCGCCAGATCCTCGTCGTCGACGTCGCACATCCGCCTCAGCCGCGCCATGTCGCCGCGCGCGACGAGGTCGAGGTTCTCGATCAGCCGTTTCATGCAGGGATCGTAGCGGTCGGCTTCCTTGGCCTGAAGCGCGAGGCATTCGGCGAGGTCGCGCGCCCCGACGCCGGTCGGGTCGAAGGTCTGGATGACGCCGAGCGCCTCCTCGACTTCGACGAGCGGCGCGCCGAGCCGATTAGCGACATCGAGCAGCGGCGTGGCCAAGTAACCGGCATCGTCGATCAGATCGATCAGATGCTGCGCCACGAACAGGGCGCGCCCGCTCAGCACTTCACCCGCCTGATGGAGGAGATGGTCGGCCAGGCTGAGCGAGGTGTCGGCGAACGCGTCGAGGTCGGGTCCGTCCTCGGGCATCCCGCCCGACCCGCCGTTCATGCCGAGCGACCCGTCCATCCCGGCCTGGTCGGCGACCGAGTCGTGGTGGAAGCTTTCGGCGGCAAAATCGACGTCGAGCGCGGCCTCGCCCCCGCTTTCGCCCATCACCAGCGAATCGGCGCTGGCAGGTTCCGACGCCTCGACAATCGGCTCACGCTCGACGACCGGCCCGTCATCTTCCTGCGGGGTGCTTTCAAGCAGCGGGTTGCGCTCGATTTCCTCGGCGATGAACGTTTCGACCTCGAGATTGCTCAACGCGAGCAGGCGGATCGCCTGCTGCAGCTGCGGCGTCATCACCAGCGATTGCGACTGCCGAAGATCGAGGCGCGGCGCGAGGCTCATGGCTCGATCCCAACCTCCGTTCGCCCTGAGCTTGTCGAAGGGCTGCACTTCCTTGCGAGGAAGAAAGGACAGGGCTTCGACAAGCTCAGCCCGAACGGGAAGAGTGGGTCGTTCATGGCACTACAGCGTGAAGCTCTCACCGAGATACAGCCGCCGCACGTTCTCGTCAGCGACGAGTTCCTTCGGGGTGCCGGCGAACAGCACGCGGCCGTCGTAGATGATATAGCCGCGATCGACGATCTCGAGCGTCTCGCGGACGTTGTGGTCGGTGATCAGCACGCCGATCCCGCGCGATTTGAGCTGGACGATCAAGTCGCGGATGTCGCTGATCGACAGCGGGTCGATGCCGGCGAACGGCTCGTCGAGCAGCATGATCGACGGGTTCGCCGCGAGCGCACGCGCGATTTCCGCGCGGCGCCGTTCGCCCCCCGACAGCGCCATCGCCGGCGCGTCGCGCAGCCGCGTCAGCCCGAATTCGTCGAGCAACTGGTCGAGCCGCTCGGTCCGTGCCGCCTTGTCGGGTTCGGCGAGTTCGAGCACCGCGAGGATGTTCTTTTCGACCGATAGCCCGCGGAAAATCGAGGTTTCCTGCGGCAAGTAACCGAGCCCCAGAATCGCGCGGCGATACATCGGCAGCCCGGTGATATCATCGCCGTCGAGCATGATGCGGCCCGAATCGGGCTTCACCAGGCCCATCACCGAATAGAAACACGTCGTCTTGCCCGCGCCGTTGGGGCCGAGCAGCCCGATCACTTCGCCGGGGGCGACCGACACCGACACGTCGCTCAACACGACGCGCTTGTCGTATGACTTGGCGATCGACACCACCGACAGCCCCTCCATCTTGGGGGATTCGGCGATCGGCTCGATCGCATCCAGGGTCGTGGTCTGGTCCATACCGGCTCCGTCAGTGCCCGCTTGTTGGTTACCGAATGGTTACCGGCAATCCAATTGGCAAGCTTCGTGCATGGCGCACCGCAAATCCATGCCCGCGACGCGCGACAAAGGGAAGCGCCACGCGACGACTGCCCTCAAAAATCAGGCTGCTAGTTGCGTTTTGGCACCGAGAAGCGGCCGGTCACGCGCCCGCCCGACGTCGTCGTGCCGCCCGGACCGCTGGACACAGCGCCGCCGCCGTCGATCACCGCCCTGCCGGTATCGAGGTTGATCGTCAGCCGGCTGCCGTTGACGGTGTTGGCGCCCTGCGTCAGCTTGACGCCACCGAGCATGATCACCGTGCGGCGGCCGACATCGTAGACGCCGTATGAGCCGCTCGCGCGCTGGTCGGGGCGGGTGACGGTGACGCCGCCCGACGCATCGATCCGCGACGCCTGGGGCGATCCATTGGTGACCTTGCCGGTATAGGCGACCGTGACGCGCGCGGCGGTCAGCACCATTTCAGCCTGGGTGATGCGGACATTACCCGACAGGATCGCGCGATTGGCCTTGTCCTGCAGCTCGATATGGTCGGCGGCGAAGTCGATCGGGGCCGAGGAATCATGGCGCGACTGCGCGACCGCCGCACCGGTGGCGGCAATGGCGGCGAGCACGACGAAGGGAATGGCGATACGCATGGCGCTATCTCGCGCTTCGCGGCGCGATCCGCAAGCGCGCACGTCCGTCGAGCCGAACGACGCGTCCGTCGAGGTCCGCGCTCATGCTGTCCGCGGTGAAGGTTCCTTGTGGTACGGTGCCGGATACGCCGCCCTTACCCACCATCGTCTTGGTCTTCATGTCGACCGTCGCACCGTTGCTGTTGAGCGTGTAATTGTTGGGCCCGGCGAAGGTGATCGGCCCGATGACGTCCATCTGCTGCGTGACGGGATTGAACTTCCCGCTCGGCGCGGCGAGCTTCGCCAATCCGTCGGGCATCTGCATCTCGGCCATCAATTTCTGCATGTCGACCAGCGGGTCGGCGGCGCTTTTCTGGAGCGCGCTTTCGGCGGTCAGCACGAACGGCTGGCCCTTGTTGTCCTGCCCGCGATAGCTGGCCGACTGAACCTTGAGCCGTTCCTTCGAGACCTCGACCTTGTTCTTGTCGAGCACGAAGCTGACGTCGCCGCCCGAGGTGAGTGGCAGGAACACCATCAGCGCCGCGACCACGCCGACCGCCGATGGCAGCACGATTCGAAGCGTCGCGACGAGATGATCGTGCGCACTCCCCGGCGCCGCCCAATGCTGGCGCTCGGACCGCATCTTGGCGGCGATGTCAGACATGATCAGACATGCGCGAAGATATCGATTTCAGGCCAACCGGCCAAGTCGAGCTCGGCGCGCCATGGCAGGAAGTCGAAGCACGCCTTGGCAAGATCGGTGCGCCCCTCGCGGGCCAAGCGGCGATCCAGTTCCTCGCGCATGCGGTGAAGGTAACGCACGTCGGACGCAGCATAGTCCTTTTGCGCGTCGCTCAATTCGGGGCCGCCCCAGTCGGACGACTGCTGCTGCTTCGAAATGTCGATCCCGAGCAATTCTCGGACCAGCTCCTTGAGCCCATGACGGTCGGTATAGGTGCGCACCAGCCGCGACGCGGTCTTGGTGCAATAGACCGGCCCTGCCGTCACCCCGAGATAATGCTTGATCGCGGCGAGATCGAACCGCGCGAAATGATAGAGCTTGTCGCGCCCCGGATCGGCGAGCAGCGCCTTCAGATTGGGCGCGGCGTAATCGCTGCCCGGGGAAAACCGCACCAGATGCTCGTCGGGCCCGCCGTCGGACAGTTGCACCAGGCACAGCCGGTCGCGGGGCGTGATCAGGCCCATCGTCTCGGTATCGACCGCGATCGCAACACCGGGCGCGAACAGGCCGGCGGGAATGTCTTCTTCGTGCAGGTGAACCGTCATCGCTTTCGCCTAGTCGTAACCGGATGAACCCTCAATGGCTCGCGTCGTCGCCGCGGCGCTCCTTTGCGCGGCGACTCCAGATGTTCAGCGTCTCGACCGCCGCCGAAAACGCCATCGCGGTATAGACATACCCCTTGGGCACGTGAATCCCGAACCCGTCGGCGATCAGCACCAGCCCGATCATCAGCAAGAAGCCCAACGCCAGCATCACCACGGTCGGGTTCTTGGCGATGAAATTGGCGAGCGGATCGGCGGCGAGCAGCATTACGCCGACCGCGACGACCACCGCGGTGATCATGATCGGCAATTCGTCGGTCATGCCGACCGCCGTCAGGATCGAATCGACCGAGAACACCAGGTCGAGCAGCAGGATCTGCGCGATCGCCACGCCGAAGCTCAGCGACTTCTTGCTGTTGGTCTTGTCGAACGTCGAATCCGATTCGGCGGGATCGACGCTGTGATGGATTTCGGTCGTCGCCTTGTAGATCAGGAACACGCCGCCAGCGATCAGGATGAGGTCGCGCACCGAAAACGCGGTTTCGAAGCTGGGATTGCCGTGCGAATCGGGCGCGCCGACCAGCCCCAGGTCGAACACCGGTTTCACCATCCCGACGATGATGAAGATCGAGAACAGCAACGCGATTCGCAGGATCAGCGCCAGGCTGAGCCCGATTCGCCGGGCGCGCGCACGCTGCGCCTCGGGCAGCTTGTTCGACAGGATCGCGACGAACACGAGGTTGTCGATGCCGAGCACGACCTCCATTACGATCAGGGTTAGCAACGCCGCCCAGGCGGCGGGATCGGACAGCAGTGTCATGATGGGCATGGTGCCCGGCTGTGCCGTCTCGGCAACGCTCGCGCAAGTATCGCGATGATCGGGGCGACAAAGCGGACGAATTTGTTCGCGAGCATCCGTATTTTGGGCTAAGAGATGATAGAGGCGCTGTTGTTTGCGCCCGAAGGGCTGCGTCCGTCGTCCGGCGTGTTGGTCCTTGAATGGGATATGGGCGGACCGGAAAGACGAACAGGGCATGAGTTTCGATAAAGGTGGCCGCGGTAACC
>JBDSED010000048.1:0-7903 GCA_039920225.1 Sphingomonas sp. | reverse complement strand
GCCCGCATGACGTGCTCGCCGTCATTGTCGACCAGCACCGCCTCCCCGGCCAGCATGATCACGGCTTCGTCCTCGCCCTCGTGCCAGTGGCGCTGCGACGACCAGGCGCCGGGTTTGAGCGTGACGTGGCTGAACCCGAAATCGCCGACCCCGCCCGCGGGCGCGAGGCGGCGATACCAGCGTTCCTTCACGACGCCGGCGTAGTCGGGCGGATAGCCGGTCGCATTGGACTGCAGGATTGTATCGAGGTCGAGCTTGGGCAAAGCGCGCTCCAAAAAACATCGTCATTCCCGCGAAGGCGGGAACCCAGCTTTCTTTCTGCCCGGTTTGAGGTGAAAGAAGAAGATAGAAGCTGGGTCCCCGCTTTCGCGGGGATGACGGGGGTAAAATGGACGTCGTCGATCTGACCAAGGCGCTGATCGCTGCCGAAAGCGTCACGCCCGCGCGCGGCGCGGTATTCGATGTGCTGGCGCAGGCACTGGCGGTCGCGGGGTTCGAGATCGACCGCTTTACAGTTGGCGAAGAGCCCGACGGGCCGGTCGAGAACATGATCGCGCTGCGCCCCGGGGCCGGCCCGCACCTGGCGTTCGCCGGGCATCTCGACGTCGTGCCGCCGGGCGATGGCTGGACCAGCGGGGCGTTCGAGCCGGAGGTGCGCGGCGATTTGCTCCATGGCCGCGGCGCGGTCGACATGAAGGGCGCGATCGCCGCGTTCGCCGCCGCGGCTTCGCGTGTCGAAGGGCCAACACTCAGCTTGCTGATAACCGGCGACGAGGAAGGCCCGGCGACCTACGGCACGCGCGCGATCATCGATCGGCTGGCCGAACGCGGGCTCAAGCCCGATTTCTGCCTGGTCGGAGAGCCGACCTCGACCGCCCGGCTGGGCGATATGATCAAGATCGGGCGGCGCGGCTCGGTCAATATCTGGATCGACGTGCCGGGCCGGGAGGGCCACGTCGCCTACCCGCATCTCGCCGACAATCCGATCCCCAAGCTGATCGCAGCGCTAGCGGCGATCGACGCTGTCGTGCTCGACGCCGGCAATCACTGGTTCCAGCCGTCGAACATCGAGGTGACGGACGTGACGGTCGGCAATCCGGCGACCAACGTAATCCCGGCCAAGGCGTCGGCGCGCCTGTCGATTCGCTTCAACGATGAGCAGAATGGCGAGGACTTGGTCGCGCTGATCGAGCGGACAGTGGCGCTCCATGCCCCCGAGGCGACTGTGATTGCGCGGATTTCGGGCGAGGCGTTCCTGACCGAGCCGGGCCCGCTATCGTCGCTGGTCGGCGCGGCGATCGAGCAGGTCGCCGGGGTTAAGCCGACGCTTTCTACTACCGGCGGCACTAGCGATGCCCGCTTCCTGTCGCGTCTATGCCCGACGGTCGAATTCGGGCTGGTCAACGCGACGATGCACAAGACCGATGAAGCGGTCGCGCTGGCGGACCTCGAAATGCTCGTCGATATCTACGCGGCGATCATCGACCGCGCCGCGCGGCTTTAGGTAACGGGTACGAACCGCACCGGCAGGCCGTCCTTCGGCCGCGGGATCGGGAAGAATTGCCACGCCGCGCCGCTGTCCGGGTCGGCTTCGATCCGATAGCGCGAGAGCAAGTTCGCGATCAGCAGCTTCATCTGCATCGTCGCGAAATGCAGCCCGATGCACATATGCGCGCCGCCGCCGAACGGCACCCAGGCGAAGCGATGCCGGCCCTTCGATGCCTCGGGCGTGAAACGCAGCGGGTCGAACTTGTCCGGCTCCGGCCAGATGTCGGGCATCCGGTGCGTCCAGGTGATGCCGATCCCGACCTGCGTGCCCGCGGGAATTTTGTATCCGCCGAACTCGAAGTCGCGGAGCGCACGGCGCGGGAGCGAGGGCACGGGCGGCATCATCCGCAGCGCTTCCTTGAACGCATATTCGGTCAGCACCAGGCGATCGAGCTGCTCGGCGAACGGCACATTGGGATCGAGCGCCACGATTTCCTCGCGCAATTTCTCCTGCCAGTCCGGATTGCGCGCGAGCAGCATCACCAATGTCGTCGCCGACGACGTAATCGTGTCGTGCGCCGCCATCATCAGGAAGTTCATGTGGTCGGCGATCGCCGCCGCCGACAGCGGCTGGCCGTCGTCGTCGGTCGCGCGGCAGAATTGCGAGAAGAAATCCTCGCCGTTGCCGCCCTTGGCGCCATGCCGCCGGGCGGGAATTTCGCGCTCGAACCAGTCGACCAGATAGGCGCGCGCCTTGACGCCCTTGCGCATCATCGTCCCGGGCAACGGCACACGGATCGGCGCGATCGACGCCTGAACTTCATCGACAAACGCCTGGTTGATCCGGCTCGCCTCCTCGCCCAGCTCGACGCCAAGGAAACTGGTCGCGGCGAGGTCGAGCGTGAGCTTCTTGATCGTGTCGTAGAAGCGCATCGGGCGCCCGCCCCATCCGGCCACTTGCGCGGCGATCCCGGCGTCGAGTTGAGTCGCGTAATGCCGCATCGGTTCGGGCTTGAACGCCACCGACATGACCTTGCGGTCGGCGCGATGGTGGTCGAAATCCATCAGCATCAGCCCGCGCGGGAACAACAGGTTGAGCAGCGGCCCCCAGCCCTGTTCGGACGAGAACAGCTTGTCGCGGTCGAACAGCACCAGCTCGTTCGCGTCGGGCCCGAGCAAGGCGATGTTGGTCTCGCCGAATGATCGGTTGCGATAGATCGGCCCGAACCGCTCGACCATCTTCGTGCCGAAGCGAACGGGATCGCGCAGCATGCGCAGCGTGTTGCCGACGATGGGCAGTCCGCTGTCGCCCGGAATATGCGCGAGTGATTTGGCGGGAATACGCGGGTGCCAATGCGGATTGGCGTCGAACGTGTGCGCTAGTGCCATTCGGTTCCGTTACTCCAGTATGGGCCGGGCGGGCTAGTCTCCGCCACCGCGGTCGCCTCCGCCACAATCACCGCCACCGAAGTCTCCCGCATGGCAATGGCCGCCGTCATGACTGCTCGCGCCGCTATCCGTGCCCCAGGTGCCATCGGAAGGACCCGAACCGTCGCCGAATCTACCCCCGGAACGCGGCGTCCTCGCGACGAGCGCCAGCAACAAGCCGATCACGAAGACGCCCGCGACGACGCCAGCAAAGACGATCCAGATCACTCGACCGTCACACTCTTCGCCAGATTGCGCGGCTGATCCACATCTGTCCCCTTCGCTACCGCGACATGATAAGCCAGCAACTGCACCGGCACCGCATACACCAACGGCGCAATCAGCGGGTGGACTTTCGGCATCTCGATCGTCGCCAGACAATTGTCGCCCGCTTCGGCCAGCCCTTGCGCGTCGGAGATCAGCACGACCTTGCCGCCGCGCGCCTGCACCTCTTGCATGTTGCTGACGGTCTTTTCGAACAGCGGGCCCGACGGCGCGATGACGATCACCGGCACGTTCTCGTCGATCAGCGCGATCGGGCCGTGTTTCATCTCACCCGCCGCATAACCTTCGGCGTGGATGTAGCTGATTTCCTTGAGTTTCAGCGCACCTTCGAGCGCCAGCGGATAGTCGGGCCCGCGGCCCAGATAGAGCACGTCGCGCGCCGGCGCGATCAGCGGCGCCATCGCGGCGATCTCCTCGTCATGGTCGAGCGCCGAATTTAGCGCCGCGGGCGCTTCGACCAAGTGGCGCACCACCTCGATCTCCTCCTCGCGAGTCATCCGCCCCTTTACGACCGCAAGGTGCGCGGCGAGCGCGGCGAGCACCGCAAGCTGGCACGAAAACGCCTTGGTCGAGGCAACGCCGATCTCCGGCCCGGCATGGGTCGGCAGCAACAGGTCAGCCTCGCGCGCCATCGTACTGGTCGGCACGTTGACGACAACCGCGATCTTCTGCCCGGCTTTGCGTGCGTGGCGCAGCGCCGCGAGCGTATCGGCGGTTTCGCCCGATTGGCTGATGAAGAGCGCGAGCCCGCCCTCTTCGAGCACCGGATCGCGATAGCGGAACTCGCTCGCGACATCGATGTCGACCGGCATACGCGCGAACTGCTCGAACCAGTATTTGGCGACCATTCCGGCGTAGAAGCTAGTGCCGCACGCGACGATCGTGATGCGCTTCACCGCCGATAGATCGAAATCCATCTGCGGCAGCGCCACGGTCTGCTCGACTCCGCGCAGGTATGACCGCAGCGTCTGTGCAACGACGATCGGCTGCTCGAAAATCTCCTTGAGCATGAAGTGCCTGTAATTGCCCTTCTCGATCATCGCCCCGGTCGCGCCGGATATCGTAATCTCGCGCTCGACCGGATTGTTCGACGCATCGTAGATTTGCGCGCCGTCGCGGGTGATGACGACCCAGTCGCCTTCGTCGAGATAGGCAATGTTCTGCGTCAGCCCGGCCAGCGCGAGCGCGTCCGAGCCGAGATAGGTCTCGCCCTCGCCATAACCCACGACAAGCGGCGAACCGAGCCGCGCACCGATCAGCAGTTCGGGATGCTCGCGAAACGCGATCGCCAGCGCGAACGCGCCGCGCAACTCGGGGAGCACGGCCTTGACCGCCTCGGCAGGCGACGCGCCCGCTTCGACCCGCTCGCTCACCAGGTGGGCGACGACCTCTGTATCGGTTTCGCTTTCGAACACCCGGCCGCGCGCCTGAAGCGCCTCACGCAGCGGCTTGAAATTCTCGATGATACCGTTGTGGACCAGCGCGACTTCCTTTGTCGCGTGCGGGTGCGCGTTCGACGTGGTCGGCGCGCCGTGCGTCGCCCAGCGGGTGTGTGCGATGCCGGTGTGGCCTGGCGCGGGGTCAGCCGCGAGCACCGCGACGAGGTTGGCGAGCTTCCCCTCCGCGCGGCGACGGATCAGCTGGCCGTCCTGAACGGTGCACACGCCGGCCGAGTCGTAGCCGCGATACTCCATCCGCCGCAGCCCCTCGACCAGCCGGTTCGCGACTTGCTCTTTGCCGACAATTCCGATGATTCCGCACATGGCTGGGGAGACTTTCTGCTACACTTTATAGGGAATACGGATGCCCGGCATGCTCGCCGGAAAATCCTTGGTGTTGCGCGTGACAAGGATGCGTCCGCGCATTTGGGCCGACGCGAGAATGATCGCATCCGGCGATTTCAACGTGCGGCGCTGCTGCCGGATTGCAGCGGCGCGGCGCGCGACCTCGTCATCAATCTCGGCGATCGCGAACAACCGCAGGAATTCCTCGGTCTCCAACGCGGCGGCGTCGGGTACGCGCGACATGATTTCGATCCATGTCATTCGGCTGATCCATGGCCGTGTCGCGAGCCGCAGTTCCGCCCAGGCCATCGGTCGATTGTGCAGCACATCGATGACGATATTGGTGTCGAAGAAGCGTTCGCTCACGGGGCGTCAGCCTTGTTGCCGCTGCGGTCATCGACGGAAGGCCATTCATCGCGCAGCTTGCGCTCGTAATCGAGCCCATCAACGCTCGAGCCGTGGCGCTCCCACAAGCCGAAATATTTTTCCATGCCCGCTTTTTCGTCGCGATGACGAAAGGCGGTCACCGCGTCGCGGATCACCGCGGCGCGCGACTTCCCTTCGGCCCGAGCCACGGCGTCGAGCCATTGGACGTCGTCGTCGGGAATGTCGGCGAGGAAACGCATGATACGCTGATATCATATCATGATATCATGTCAATTGTTCGGGAAGTTGGTGTCGACGAAAATCCGCGTAAATTCCGCGGGGTCGGGTTCATGCCCGTGTTCCTTCACGAACCTGACCTTGCCTTTTTCCCAGACCTCGCGAACCGCGCCCGACATCCCGTCGGGGAATTTCATGGTCGTGACGACGATCGTTCGCCAGTCACCGGTCGCATTGAATGCTTTGTGGAATTGGGGTTCCAGCCGAGTCAGCATCGCCTGCGCGTCGGCAGCGAGATGACCGATCGAATCGAGCACATAGCTGTCGAGCAGTCGCAAAAACGGTTTTCCAGCGTAGCGATCGGTCATTTCGCGGCTTTCTTCGCAAGCATCATGTCGCGAAATCGCTTCGCCCAGCCCGGCTTCGTTTCCTGTGCGGGGCGCACCAGCCGCAGCGCATCGGCCTCGACATCCTGCGTCACGGTCGATCCAGCCCCGACGATCGCTCCCGCCCCAACCGTCACCGGCGCGACGAGCGCCGAGTTCGAGCCGATGAACGCCCCTTCCCCGATCACCGTTTTGTACTTGAAGAAGCCATCATAATTGCACGTGATCGTGCCCGCGCCGATGTTGGCGCCGGCACCGATCTCGGCGTCGCCCAGGTACGTCAGATGGTTAGCCTTGGCGCCCTTGCCGAGCGTCGCCTTCTTGACCTCGACGAAATTGCCGACCTTCGACTTCTCGCCGAGCACCGCGCCGGGACGCAACCGAGCATAGGGGCCGACCTCGGCCCCCTCGCCAACCGTCGCGCCCTCGATGTGACTGAACGCGCGGATCGTCGCGCCGTCGGCGATGCTGACGCCGGGGCCGAAAAAGACGTTGGGTTCGATCGTCACATCGCGGCCGATCCGCGTGTCGAACGAGAACCACACGGTGTCGGGCGCGACCAATGTGGCGCCTTCGGCCATCGCGCGGATACGGCGCTGGACCTGCCAACTCGCGTCCACCGCGGCGAGTTCGGCGCGGCTGTTGATTCCGGCGACTTCTTCCGCATCCGTTTCGACGACCACCGATCCGCGCCCGTCGCTCGCCGCCAGTTCGGCGATATCGGTAAGGTAATATTCGCCCGCCGCATTGTGATTGGTGAGTTGTCCAAGCAGGCGGAACAGGTCGGCCGAGCGCACCGCCATCAGCCCCGAATTGCACAATGTCACCGCACGTTCTTCGGGCGAGGCATCCTTGAACTCGACGATCTTGTCGATGAGTCCGTTGGCGTCGGCGATCACTCGGCCATAAGCGGCAGGGTTGGCGGGACGGAAGCCGAGCACCACGACGCTGGGCTCGCCCGCGCCGTGCAGCCGATCGACCATGGCGCGCATGGTCTCGGTCGTGACCAGCGGTACGTCACCATAAAGGATCAGAACATCGCCTTCGAACCCCGCCAGCGCCGTTTCCGCCTGCTGGACGGCGTGACCGGTGCCGAGCTGCTCGGCCTGGATCGCGACCTCGGCGCCGAGCGGCGTGACCGCGGCCTCTACTTGCTCGCGTCGGGCGCCCGCCACGACTACCACCTTCGCGGGATCCAGCGCGTCGACGCTGTCGATCAGGTGGAGCAGCATCGGACGCCCGGCGATCGGGTGGAGCACCTTGTGCAGGTCGGACTTCATCCGCGTGCCCATGCCGGCAGCCAGGATGATCGCGGCGATCGGGTTGGTCATGCGTCAGCTCTCCGTATGCCCGCGCCCCTGCCACGAAGACCTTGCCATGGCCATAAAATTGCAGGCAGGCCGGGCGGCGATGGCCGATTTTCCCTTCGCGATCGTCGGATTCGACCTCGACGGCACCCTGGTCGACAGCGCGGGCGATCTGGCGGCAGCGGTCAACCACGCGCTGGCCGCTGCCGGACGACCGACGTTCCCGGTCGAGCGGATTCGCCCAATGATCGGCGGCGGCGCGAGGCTGATGCTGCAGACCGCGCTCAAGGCGAGCGGTGGCGACGACCAGCTCGACGAT
Organism: Sphingomonas sp.; assembly: GCA_039920225.1. Lineage (GTDB taxonomy): Bacteria > Pseudomonadota > Alphaproteobacteria > Sphingomonadales > Sphingomonadaceae > Sphingomonas. The sequence goes on along the minus strand of JBDSED010000048.1, from coordinate 303 downwards.
CTGCTGCCAATCCTGCTTGCCTACTACGAAGCCAATATCGCTGTAACGACTCGTCCCTTCCCCGGTGCACTCGCGGCGCTCGACGCATTGGCAGCGCGCGGGGTGGGGCTGGCGATCGTCACCAACAAGCGCGCGCATTTCACCGACTTGCTGTTGCGCCAACTCGGCCTCACCGACCGCTTTGCTTGCGTGATCAGCGGCGACACGATCCCAGGCAAGGCCAAGCCCGACCCGGCACCGATCGTGGAGATGGTGTGGCGATGCGGCGGCGGGCGCGCCGCGTTCGTCGGCGACTCGCGTTAC
>JBDSED010000047.1:0-8040 GCA_039920225.1 Sphingomonas sp. | reverse complement strand
CTCGAGCGCCGAATGATATTGCTTTTCGGCATATTCGGTTTCGTTGAAGATCAGCTTGAACTGTACCTTCGGGTTCTTCGCCTGGAGATCGGCAAGCTTCTTTTCGGCGCCATGGAACACACTGACGTCGGAAGCGCCTTTGGCGCGCTGGAAGTCGAACGTGATGACCTGGCGGCCGTCGAGCTGCGACGCGGAGCGCTGTTCCGCGAATTGGTCCTGAACCGTGGCGATGTCGCTCAATTTGATCGTGCGCCCGCCGCCGACTGCGATTTGAGTCTGGCTGAGCGCATAGGCGTTTGCCGCATTGCCCAACACGCGGACCGCTTGCTCGGATCCGGCGATCTCCGCACGTCCGCCCGAGGCGTTGAGGTTCACCTGGCGAAGCTGTGCATTGACCTGGCTCGCGGTCAGTCCGAGCGACTGCAGCTTGGCGGGATCGAGCTTGACCCGGATTTCGCGGTCGACGCCGCCATTGCGTTCGACCGTGGCCATGCCGCTGACCGACTGGAGCTCCTTGGTCACGGTATTGTCGATGTACCAGCTCAGCTCCTCAATCGTCATGTCGCTGGTGACCGCGGCATAGCTGGCCAGGTCGTTCCCGGTGGTATTGGCGCGTTCGATCTGCGGCTCGAGGATACCGTCGGGCAACGAGCCGCGGATCTGCTGGATCGCGCTGCGCACGTCCTCGACCGCGCGGTCGATCGGAGTGCCGATGTTGAGCTGAACGACCGTCGTCGAATTGCCTTCGGTGACGTTCGAATTGATTTCGTCGATGCCGGGCAAGCTGCGCACCGCGGCCTCGACCTTTTGCGTGACTTGGTTTTCCAGCTCGGTGGGCGCCGCGCCCGGCTGCGAAACGTTGATGATGACGACCGGGAAATCGATGTCCGGATCGTTGTTCACCTGCATCGTCATGAACGCGAAGATGCCCGCCACCGTCAGCATCACGAACACGACGAGGCTCGGCACCGGGTTCCGGATCGACCAGGCGGAGATGTTGCGGAAGCTCATACGATCAGTTCCTCAAACTCGCGCCCGTCAGGGCTTACGCAGGATCGGCTTGACCTTCTGGCCGGGGCTCAGGAACGCGCCCGCCGACAGCACTACGCGCTCGCTGCCGGTCAGCCCGGTCGTTACCGTTACGCCGCGGTCGGACACTTCGCCGGTCTTGATCGCGCGGCGTTCGACCTTGTCGTCCTTGCCGACGATATACACGAAATTGCCGCTGGCGTCGGTCTGAATCGCCGAATTGGGCAACACCGGCAGCGTGCTTGCCCCGCCATAGATCGATGCCGAGGCGAAACCACCGGGGCGCAGCGCCTTGTCGTATGCGACAGCGATTCGCACGATGCCGCGCCGTGTCTGCGGATCGATCACCGACGGCATCTGCCAGATCGCGCCGTTGAAGCTCTGCGTCCCGCCGACCGGCGTCACCTGCGCGCGCGCGCCGACGTTGAGGTTCTGGAGATCGCCCTCCGACAATTCGGCGCGGAGTTCGAGTTCGCCGCCCTTGGCCATGCGGAACAACGCGCCCGACCCCGCGCTGACGATCTGGCCCGGTTCAACCGACCGCGTCAGCACGAGGCCGGCCGCCGGCGCGCGGATATCGAGCCGGCCGTTCGACGCCCGCTGCTGCGCGAGCGCCGCCTCGGCAACACGAACGCGCGCCACCGCGGCATCACGAGTCGCGATCTTGGTTTCGAGCTCGGCCTTCGAAATGAAACCGCGGCCGACCAGCGCCTGAGCGCGATCGACATTGGATTGTGAGATCCTTGCGTCGGCTCGCGCAACCGAAATCTGCGCCGCAAGACTGTTCGCGGTCTGCGACTGGACCGAGCGATCGACCGTCGCCAACACCTGGCCCGCACCGACCCATTGCCCCGGCTGCACCAGAACCGCAGTCACGCGCCCGCCTTCGCCCGCCACGCCGACCGGCATATCGACTCGCGCGGCGAGGCTGCCGGTGCCGGTGATCGAGCGATCGACGACGTTGTTACCGGGTGCTGCGACGGTGACCGGGGGCAATTGCTCGCCCTGCTGCCCACCGGTAGCACCCGGCCCGGTTGCGGGCTTGCCCGGGCGCATCATGACGAACGCACCGATCAGGAGCAGGACGGCGATGACGCCGACGATGATCCACGTACGGCGGCGCGACGGCCGCTCGGTCTCGTCGGTGAGCGCGTATCCGCCGCTCGGCTCGTAGTTCATTTCCGCCACGTCCCCGTATACCCGCTGGTTGTATCGAGGTTCTCGGTCCCCGACGAAGCTGTGTTATACAAATAAAGCACCGACCTCAAGAGGCTCGGTGCAGATAGGCGCGCTTTGCACTTTTAATGCCCGAATCACAACCCGACCTGACCATTTCGAACAAGAAACGATTGCGGTGGCGAACCCGAAGGCAGAGGGTAATCGGACTGCGTCGAACAAGGGCGCGGGGTGGGGAGGAGAAATCCGATGCCCGAACGATCGATCCTGGCGTGGCTGGCGATCGGCCTTGTTGTTGGCGTAGTCGGAAAGTTCGTGATGCCCGGTCGGTATCCGGGCAGTATGATTGTCAGTATTCTGATCGGCATCGGCGGCGCCCTGCTCGGCGGCTTAGTTGCGGAAACGATGCAATGGACACCGAGTGGCGCGTGGCAGAATTTCGTCGCGTCGTTCTTCGGTGCGGCAGCAGTACTCGCGCTCTGCCGGCTCGTGAGGCATCGACAAGTCTGATATCGCCCGTTCATCGTGCGTTGCGCGTCGGCGTGCAATCGAAGCCGCGACGGACCCTTTTCGTCTGTTTTGGAGAGTAGAATGCGCTTGTTCGCCACCGCCGCCGTCCTCACGCTGTCGTCATTCGCGATGACGCCGGCCATCGCCCAGGTCCCCGTCCCCGCTGTAATTGCCGACGGAACGATCCTCGACGTCAGCGCGACGGGCAAGACCACGCGCGTTCCCGACATCGCGACGATCCGCGCCGGCGTCGTCACGCAAAGCGCGACGGCGGCGCAGGCGTTGGCCGACAACGCCAAGCGGATGGCGGGCGTGCTCGCCGCGCTCAAGGCCGCGGGCGTGCAACCCCGCGATGTCGCCACGTCAAACGTCTCGCTCCAGCCGCAATATCGTTACGAGAACAATCAGCCGCCGGCGATCACCGGCTATCAGGCGTCGAACACGGTTTCGATCCGATTCCGTGACATCGCCAAGTCGGGCGCGATCCTCGATACGCTGGTCAAACAGGGCGCCAATCAGATCGATGGCCCCAGCCTGTCGCTCGACCAGCCCGATGCGGCGCTCGACGAAGCGCGGACCGATGCGGTCAAGCGCGCGCGGGCGCGGGCCGAACTCTATGCCAAGGCAGCGGGGCTGAGCGTTGTGCGCATCCTGTCGATCAGCGAGGGCGGCGAAATGGCAGGGCAGCAGCCGCCGGTCGTTTATATGGCAAGGGCGCAAATGGCCAAGGCCGACACCGCGATCATCGCGGGCGAAACCGACGTCACCGCCACCGTTGCAATCCGCTTCCTGCTCAAGTGACGCAAAAAGGGCCGCTCCCTTCCGGGAACGGCCCTTTTTTGTTGTCAGGCAGCGTCGATTAGCGGACGCGGCCGCGGTTGATCAGATTGATGATCGCCAGCAGAATGATCGCGCCGATCACCGAATAGACGAACGACATGACGTTGATGCCGTTATTCAGATTGGCGCCGCCGCCGAATATCCAGCCCGCGATTACCGCACCGATAATACCGACGATGATGTTGAGCAAAATGCCCTGCTGGCCGTCACGGGCCATGACCAAGCTGGCGAGCCAACCTGCGACACCGCCGACGACGAGCCAGATGATGATGTTGATAAGCATGTACGACCTCCTGTTGCATCCCGGCACGTCGGCCGGTTCGACAGGGGGTATGACTCTTTAGCTACGATCTTTGTTCCGCCAGCGTTCTGACAATTTATGGGGTCAATATTTTTGCTGGCGCTCGTAAAGGCTCTTGTAGTGCTGGATGCGCGTCACGCGCAGCCCCGGCATGCCCGAACGGTCGATCGCGCGCTGCCAGCCGGCGAATTCCTCGACGGTCAGGCTATAACGGTCGCACACTTCGTCGACCGACAGCAGCCCGCCGTTCACCGCTGCGACCACTTCGGCCTTGCGGCGCACCACCCACCGCGTCGTTTCGGGCGGAGGCAACGTATCGAGCGTCAGCGGCTCGCCGAGCGGACCGATGACTTTTGCCGGCCTTATTTTCTGGTTCTCGATCATTCGTTACCTCGATTTGGGTCGGGGGGACCCCAAACATTATTACCAATAACGACCGTTAGCGGCCGGACTTGAACATCCCTTGAAGCGGCTAGGTAAACGCGCCCTTCATTCTTGCCTCCACCGCTCGATCCGCACGGCCTGGCGCTCGTCGAACGCGCCCGAACTCGGCCGGAACGGCAGTTCGGCCCATACCGTCGGCGCGAACCGCGCCTGGATCATCGCCGTCGGCGATGCCGCCTGGCGCGCCGCCACCCCGACCAGCAGCACGGCAAGATCGGGGGGCAACACCGCCACCGACGCATCGTGCTCGAATCGAAGATAGCTCAGGTCCACGCGTCACTCGTCCTTGCCAAACAGAGGGACTGTGTAGCGGGATGAGCCTAACCCCCGGTAAAGACGCGGGTCAGAGTCTGTTAGCGTGCCCTAACAAACCCTGCTCAAACCTAGGCAATCGGTGCGCACGGTCCTAAGGGAGCGGGCATCATGACCGTCACCGATTTTCAGCTGGGTCCCGAACTGTCGGGCAAGCGCATCGTCGTCGCGATGTCGGGCGGAGTCGATTCGTCGGTCGTGGCGGCGCTCGCCGCGCGGTCGGGCGCGGAAACGATCGGCATCACGCTCCAGCTCTACGATCATGGGGAAGCGACTGGCCGCGCCGGGAGTTGCTGCGCCGGCCGCGATATTCGCGATGCGCGCGCGGTGTGTGACCGGCTGGGCATCGCGCATTACGTCCACGACCATGAAAGTGCGTTCCGCGAGCGCGTGATCGACCAGTTCGCTGCCGACTATGTCGCGGGGCGGACGCCAATCCCGTGCGTCCGCTGCAACATGGGGCCGAAGTTCACCGACCTCTTCAAGCTTGCGCGCGATCTCGGGGCCGATTGCCTTGCGACCGGCCATTATGTCCGGCGCGTCGAAGGACCGGGCGGGGCGGAGTTGCATCGCGCGGCCGACCCGGCGCGCGACCAGAGCTATTTCCTGTTCGCGACGACGCAGACTCAGCTCGACTTTCTGCGCTTCCCTCTGGGTGGCTTGCCCAAGCCGCGGGTGCGCGAGCTGGCAGCCGAGCTTGGGCTGGGCGTCGCGGCCAAGCCCGACAGCCAAGACATCTGTTTCGTCCCCGACGGCGATTACGCATCGCTTGTCAGGAAGCTGCGCCCCGAATCCGGCACGGGGGGCGACATCGTCGACCTGACCGGCCGCAAGCTCGGCGAGCATCGCGGCCTTATCCATTTCACGATCGGCCAGCGCCGCGGGCTCGAGATCGGCGGCAGCCCGGAGCCGCTTTACGTCGTTCGGCTCGATCCAGAGAATGCCCGTGTCATCGTCGGGCCGCGCGCGGCCTTGGCGGTGAGCTCCGCACGGCTGAGCGAGATCAATCGGCTCGGCGCGACCGACGGCGCGCTGAGCGTCAAGGTGCGCAGCCTTGCCAAGCCGGTTCCGGCGCGGCTGAACGGTGATCGCGTTCTATTCGAAACGCCGGAATATGGCGTGTCGCCCGGCCAGGCGGCGGTGCTTTACGCCGGTGATCGCGTGCTTGGCGGCGGGTGGATCGAGGAAACGCAAGCGGCCGAAAGTGCGCTCGCCGCCTGACCGGGCGTCAGCGCTCGGCGGTCGCCGCCTTGCATAGCGCGATCAGGTCGCGCTTGATCGACGCGCCGCTCAAATGCGCCTGGACCGATTCGTACCGCTCGGCGCTCAGCTTGCGGCGGATGTCCTCGACGCTGCGGCACGTGCCCGAGCGCGCAAGCTCATAGGCGCGCTCGACGGTCGATAGCTGGCGGGACGATGCGTCGGTCATACCGACGAGCCTAGCATCGTTTCGCTAGCGATCCGCACGGTTTCGCGCTGATCTGTGTAAATAAGCTATGCCGCGTCGGCCGGCTTGGCGAAAAACTTTTCGATCACGCTGGACGCCAGCCGCGCTGGACGCAGCGTCTCGGCGTCGATGCAGCACCAGCTCGACTGGACTTCGGCGAGCACCTCCTCGCCGCGCCTGATGATGGTCTGGTAGAAGGCGCGGGCGCCCTGGACCTTTTCGAGCAGGACGGTCGCGATCACCTCGTCGTCGAGGAAGGTCGGCTTGCGATACGTGATTTCGTGCTTGAGCGCGACCCACAGCAGACTGGCCACCGCATCGGCCGGCGCGATCTTGCGCCAATGGCTCAGCACGGCGTCCTGCACCCACTTCAGATAGGACGCGTTGTTGACGTGCCCCATGAAGTCGATGTCGGCCGGATCGATGGGAATCGGGTAGGTGTGGGGAATGGCGTAGTCGGTCACGAAGCGATCCTAGCAAAACCGCTGGTTTTTCGCCAATTTTTATAGCGACCAAGCGGACGCTACGGAACGCTCGCTAAAGCAGAAACGTTCCTTCCATGACCGTGACGCAGCTGCCCCCGAGCACCACCCGGTCGCCGGCCATACGGCACTCCAAATGTCCGCCGCGCTTGCTCGCTTGATAGGCGGTAAAACGGTCGCGCCCGAGGCGCTTCGCCCAGTAAGGAACCATCACCGCATGCGCCGATCCGGTCACCGGATCCTCGTCGATGCCCGCACCAGGCGCGAACACGCGGCTGATGATGTCGGTGTCGTCGCCCGGCGCCGTGACGATGGTCAGCACGTCGACTTCGGCGTCCTGATCGCTCGCAGGATCGGCAGGCGACGGCCGGCCGAGCGCGCGGAAGTCGGGGTCGAGCGCCCGGATTTGATCGGCATGATCGAGCACGATCAAGGCGTAGCGATGAGGGTGCCACAATGTCTCCGTGGCGCAATCCAGCCCAAGGGCGGCGACGATGTGCGGTAGCGGCTTGGGGCTTGGTCCCCACGCCGGCAGCGCGAGCGCATAGCCCGCCCCGGCGAGCGCGACCTCGAGCATCCCCGCCTTGCGCGTCCGGAACCGCACCCGGTCGATGTCGGGCGTCGACGACAGCACGAAATGGCCGCTCGCCAGCGTGGCATGGCCGCACAGCACGACTTCGCTCGTTGGGGTGAACCAGCGCAGGTCGAAATCGACGCCCTCGTCATCGCTCGCGACGATGAACGCGGTCTCCGACAGATTGTTCTCCGCCGCGATCGCCTGCAGCGTCGCATCGTCGAGCCAATAAGCCAGCGGCATCACCGCCGCCGGGTTGCCCTCGAACGGTCGCGACGCGAACGCGTCGATCTGGGCGATGGGTAGTCTCATACGCGCTTCCCGAACCAGTGAGGGGTCACATCCGCCTCGATCAGCGGATTGTCGGTGTCGACGTGCCCCTCGGGATCGAGGTGGATCAGCACCTCGACCTTCGGGAATACCCGGCGCAGCGCGCTTTCGACGCCTTCGACCACATCGTGCGCCTGCGCGACGGTGATGTCGCGCGCGACTTCCATGTGGAATTGCGCGAAGTCGTGGCTACCCGCGCGACGCGTGCGGAAGTCGTGGATACCCTTGATCCCCGGCTGGCGCGCTGCGACCTCGATGAAGGCCGCGCGCTGTTTCTCGGGCCATTCCTTGTCCATCAGCATGTCGATCGCGTGGTTCGACGCCTTCAAAGCGCCCCACGCCAGCCACGCGGCGATCGCGATGCCGAAGATCGGGTCGGCGCGGTGCCAGCCGAGGAACTGGTCGAGCGCGAGCGCCGCGATCACCGACCCGTTGAGCAGGACGTCGGACTGATAGTGGATATTGTCCGCCATGATCGCGACCGATCCGGTCTTGCGGATGATGCTGCGCTGATAGGCGAGCAGGACGATCGTCGCGAGGATTGCCGCGACCGACACGCCGATGCCGAGCTCCGCCGCTTGGGTCGGTACATTAT
>JBDSED010000046.1:0-5941 GCA_039920225.1 Sphingomonas sp. | reverse complement strand
ATCTATGGCGGCGCAGCCGTGGGCGACGTGGCGTTCGACGATTATCGCGATCTCATCGACATGCTGGAGCGATTGGCGGCCTGGTAGTTGCCCTTCGCGCATTCGAATTGGCCGCGCGCACGCCACTTCGGGTGGCACCGGCGCACCGGGTGCGATAGGGCGGCGCGCGATGGACGACCTTCCTCCGACCCCCGCCGCGCCGCGGATCGACACCGTGCTCGAAGGCATCGTCGAGCCGGTGCTGGTGCTCGCCGAGGGGCGAGTCGAGGAGGCCAATGCCGCTGCGCGCGATCTGCTGGGGCATCACATTCTGGGCCAGGATGTGCGACTGGCGATTCGCCACCCCGCCGCCGCCGAACGGCTGACCGGGCCGCCCGGCGCGGCCGCGACCGGGCCGATCAACTTGGTCGGCCTCGGCACGCTGGACCAGCGCTGGGAATTGCGCGTCACCGACATTCCCGACGGCCGCCGCGTGGTCCACATGATCGACCAGACCGGCAGCTACGCGGCCGAGCGGATGCGAGTCGATTTCGTCGCCAACGCGAGCCATGAACTCCGCACCCCGCTTGCCTCGATCCTCGGGTTCGCCGAGACGTTGAGCGAGGATGACGGCGCGGACCCGGCTATGCGCCAGCGCTTCCTGAAGGTCATGGTCGACGAAGCACGGCGAATGCAGCGGCTGGTCGAGGATCTGATCTCGCTGAGCCGGATCGAGGCCGAGAAATATCGCCTGCCCGATGCGTCGGTGGATCTCGCGGCGCTGCTCGCCGAGGTGCGCGCCGAACTGGCCGACACGCACGATCCGCGCGCCGCGGACATCGTCGTCGAAATGGCCGAGGACGTCCCGTCCGTCATCGGCGACCGGGCGCAACTGAGCCAGGCGCTCCATAATCTGGTCGGCAACGCGATGAAATATGGCCGCGCCGGCACGCCGGTGTCGGTCGCGTTGCGGCGGTATCCCGACAATATGGTCCGGCTGGCGGTCGGGGACGAGGGCGACGGCATTGCCCCCGAGCACATCCCAAGGCTCACCGAGCGATTCTATCGCGTCGATTCAGGGCGCAGCCGCGCAGTCGGCGGCACGGGTTTGGGCCTCGCGATCGTCAAGCACGTGGTCGAGCGGCATCGCGGGCGGCTCGACATCGCCAGCCAGACCGGGCGCGGCACCGTCGTCACCATCCTGTTGCCGGCCGCGCCGGCTGCGTCTGTCATCAAAGGGTAACGCAAGCGTCACACAGGCTGGACTGGCGGAGCAGTCATTTCGCCGAGTCTCTTGACGGCGGCCAGGACGGCCGAGGGAGTTCCGATTGGCCACGAATTACGCCACCCAAGCGTTCGACCCGGATATCGGCCAATTGCGCGGCATGCTCAGCCAGATGGGCGGGCTCGCCGAACAGGCGATCCACGACTCCATCAACGCGCTGCAACGCGCCGATACCGACCTCGCGACGCAGATTCGGGAGAGCGACAAGAGCATCGACACGCTGCAGGCGGAGGTCGAAGCGCTGGCGGTACGGATCATCGCCGGGCGCCAGCTGGTCGATGGCGACCTGCGCGACGTCGTAGCCGCGCTCAAAATCGCGGGCGTGATCGAACGGATCGGCGATTATGCCAAGAACATCGCCAAACGCGTCCCGCTGATCGAGAGCGAGCATCGGATCGAGCCCATTTCGGTGATTCCGGCGATGGCCCGGATCGCCGCCGAAATGGTCCATGACGTGCTCGACGCCTTTGCCGCGCGCGACGCGCAAGCCGCGGTTTTGGTGTGCGACCGCGACCGCCTGCTCGACGATTTCTACGACGGCATCTTTCGCATGCTGGTGACTTATATGGTCGAAAATCCGGCGACGATCGGGCAGGTCGCACATCTGCTCTTCGTTGCCAAGAACCTGGAACGCATCGGCGATCATGCGACCAATGTCGCCGAAATGGTCTATTTCGCCGCGACCGGCACGCCGATGCCCGAGCGCGTCAAGACGGGGAAAACGCCATGAGCCGCGTGAAGATGTTGCTGGTCGAAGATGACGCCTCGCTCGCCGAATTGCTCGCCTATCACTTCAAGCGCGAGGATTTCGACGTCAAGCATACGCCCGACGGCGAGGAAGCGTTGCTGCTCGCCAAGGAAGCGGCGCCCGACATCGTCCTGCTCGACTGGATGGTCGAGGGGCTGTCGGGGATCGAGGTATGCCGGCGGCTGCGTCGGATGCCCGAGACCGCCAACATCCCGATCATCATGCTGACCGCGCGCGGCGAGGAAGAGGATCGCGTGCGCGGGCTCGAGACCGGTGCTGACGACTATGTCACCAAGCCTTTTTCTCCACGCGAACTCGTCGCGCGCGTCGGCGCCGTACTGCGCCGCGTGCGCCCCGCGCTCGCCGGCGAAGCGTTGACCTACGCCGATATCGAGATGGACACGGTCGGCCACAAGGTTCGGCGCAGCGGCGAAGTGGTCGCGCTTGGCCCGACCGAATTCCGCTTGCTCAAGCATTTCTTGGAGCATCCAGGCTGGGTGTTCAGCCGCGAGCGTTTGCTCGACGCCGTGTGGGGGCACGACAGCGACATCGAGAGCCGCACGGTCGACGTCCACATCCGGCGGCTGCGTAAGGCGATCAACAAGGGCGACCGCCCCGATTTGATCCGCACGGTGCGGTCGGCTGGATATTCGCTCGATACTGGCGCATAAACGCCCTGCCTCGAATCGCTTGCGAAACGAGGGAGCCAATTCCCGCTTAACGCGTTCTCCTCCCGTCACGCCAAGCGTGCCTGACCTCAGGAGAGTTCGCATGAAACTGTTAGTCGTCGCCGCGGCCGTCGCCGCTTTTGCACTGCCGGCCTTTGCCCAGGATACCCCGCCCGCCGCGCCAATGCCGCAAACGGCACCTATGCCGGCCGATCCTGCCGCGGCCCCAGCGCCAATGCCGGCGCCCATGGCTGAACCCATGGCGGCCCCGATGGCCGCGCCGATGGCACCACCTGCGACGACCGATGGTAATTATCCGCCGTGCAGCCGGACGGTGACCGACCATTGCACCGAAGCGTCGAACGCAAAGGGTGAACGCTTGCGGTCGGTGCCGCGCAAGCCGGGCTGATCGGTCCATACCGACCCGATGACCGGTGCGAGGGCATGCTCTCGCGCCGGTTTTCGTGTCCGCGGTATGGCTTGCGCGCGCTGTCTAATCGCCTAGGAAGCGCTCCAAACCAAGCAGGAGCGATTTCATGACTATCCGTTTCGACGACAAGGTAGCGATCGTCACCGGTGCCGGCGGCGGCTTGGGCCGCGAATATGCCCTGGCGCTCGCCAAGCGCGGCGCGAAGGTGGTCGTCAACGACCTGGGCGCCAGCCGCGACGGCACCGGCCATTCGGACGCCGCGCTTAAGGTCGTCGAGGAAATCCAGGCGGCGGGTGGCACCGCGATGTCGAACGGTGGCAGCGTCACCGAATACCCGCAGATGGTTGAGATGGTCGCCAAGGCCAAGGAAGCCTGGGGCGGGGTCCACGTCCTGATCAACAACGCCGGAGTCCTGCGCGACAAGAGCTTCGCCAAGATGGAGCCGGAGGATTTCCGCTTCGTGGTCGACGTCCATCTCAATGGATCGGCGAATTGCACCAAGGCGGTGTGGGACCTGATGCGCGAGCAAGCCTATGGCCGCATCCTGATGACCGCCTCGTCGACCGGGCTGTTCGGCAATTTCGGCCAGGCCAATTACGGCGCCGCCAAGCTCGGCCTCGCTGGACTGACCAAGACGCTTTACCTCGAGGGCGCGAAGTACAACATCAAGGTCAACACGATCGCGCCCACCGCCGGCACGCGGATGACCGAAGACCTCTTCCCCGCGGAGGCGTTCAAGGCCTTTTCTCCCGACAAGGTCGCGCCCGCCGCGCTCTACCTAGTCAGCGAAGACGCGCCGTCCAACGCGATCGTCGGTGCAGGCGCGGGCGTGTTCCAGGCGGCGTTCGTTACGTTGACTGCGGGCAAGCTGCTGATCGGCGACGACCTCTCGCCAGAGGGCGTCGCGGCGCATTGGGCGGAGATCGTCGACCGCACCGGCGAGATCACGCCGCAATCGGGCAGCGAGCAGTCGATGTCGATCATGAAGAAGCTCACGGCCGGCTGACGGCGCGTCGGAACCTCCTGATCCCGAAGGTCGTTACACCCCCGGACAGTAAGGAGAGTAATCATGGCGGACGACGGAAAGACGACGATCATCGAGACCGGCAATGGCGGCGGCGGCGGCGCGATCGCACTGTTGGCGATCGCAATTATCGCCATCGCGGTGGTGCTGTTTCTGGTGTTCGGGCAGAATTTGATGGGCAACACCAAGACGATCGATGCCGACGTCAAGATCGATACCCCGGCGAAATAACTTATACCAACTTGGTGTATTGCTACACTAAGTCACTAATGCTATGGCAGTCGTCCGAGAGGAGAAGACTGTCATGTATAGCGAAAGCGATCTGGAGGGCGCGGTGGCGGCAGGGGTTCTACCCTTGGCCACCGCCGACGCTTTCCGCCAGCACATCGCCACCACGCGCGCAACGCCTGCGGTGGATGAGGAAAGTTTCCGGCTGCTGACCGGGTTCAACGATATTTTCGTCGGCATCGCCATTGCGCTGCTGCTCGCCGCGTTGGCGCAGCTCGGCGACTGGTTCAATCATGCGCTGGCCGGGGCGGCCGTCGCAGTCGCGGCTTGGGGACTCGCGGAATATTTCACGCGCGTGCGGCGCATGGCCTTGCCCAGCATCATCCTGCTGCTGGCGTTCGTCGGCGGCGTCGCCGCGACGATGGTCGGCGCGTTGGTCGACATCGATCCCGACTGGTCGGACCGCACAAACGCGCTCGTCGGATCGGGCATCGCCTTGATCACCGGTGGCGCGGCGTGGCTGCACTGGCGGCGATTCATGGTGCCGATCACCGTTGCGGTCGGTGCCGCCGCGTGCGTCGGCGTGCTGATCGGGCTGTATTTCGCGGCGACGCATGCGAGCGAGCAGGCGATCTATCCGCTGGTCCTCGTGGGCGGGCTCGCAACGTTCGCGCTGGCAATGTGGTGGGACGGTACCGACCTAAAGCGCCAGACCCGGCGCAGCGACGTCGCGTTCTGGCTCCACCTCGCCGCCGCCCCGATGATCGCGCATCCGGTGTTCCACATGCTGGGCGTGTTCGAGGGCGATATTGGTGCGGTCCAGGCCGTGATCGTGATGGCCCTGTATGTCGTGTTCGCGATTATCGCGCTGGCAATCGACCGACGCGCGCTGCTCGTGTCGAGCCTCGCCTACGTACTCTACGCGCTGTCGACGCTGTTCAACCAAGCCGGCGCGGTCGAGCTGTCGATGGCGTTCACCGCGCTGGTGATCGGATCGGCGCTGCTGACGCTGTCGGCGTTCTGGCAGCCGATGCGGCGGTCGGTGGTCGGGATGCTCGGCGGCGGCCTGGCAAATCGGCTCCCGCCGGCACAGGCCGTCGCGGCCTAACCATTCGCTTGGTCACGAGCGACTTCCTCGCCCGGCGGTCTTCGGACTGCCGGGCTTTTTTTAACTGTTTGCCAGAACGACGACCAGCCAGATGATCAGCGCGAGAAGGACGAACGGCGCCAGAAGCACAGCCAAGCCGACCTTCCACCCGAACTTTGTGCCGACAATGTCGGCGATCGTTTCCCAGATAAACGTAAGGACGTCGGCGACCACGGCTAATCCTCGATCAGCTTCATCAGTCGCCGCTCGACCGGCGCGAGGACCGGGCCGAGCTCGTGGCCGCGCTTGAGAACGGCGCCCTGTTCGTTGACCAGCGCCCACATGCCCTGCTTGTTGCGCAGGTCGGGACGTTTCTCGATGCGCACCTCGGGTCGCTCGGCGCTACGGCGGAACGCGGCGAAGACGGCGGCGTCGCGGGTGAACTCGATCGCATAATCGCGCCAATGCCCCGCGGCGACCATGCGGCCGTAA
>JBDSED010000045.1:0-10470 GCA_039920225.1 Sphingomonas sp. | reverse complement strand
TGACCGCCCAGCGCGCCTGCGGCGCCGCCAACCACGGTCCCCAGCAACTTGTCCCCGCGGCCGGCGACGCTGTTGCCGACCAGCGCACCGGCGACACCGCCAACGACCAGGCCGGTCGTGCCATTCGAGCGACGGCAATACGTCTTGCCGTTCTTGCCGCGCCATTCGCGATACTGGTATTTCTTGGCTTCCGCGGAGGTCACCGGCACTATCGCGGTCGTCGCGACCATCGTGATCGCCCCGAAGGCGAGCATCAGACTACGCATGTCGAATTCCCTTTGCTTTGGATCAATGCCGCTGGCGTAACGTTCTAAACCGCCGAACGTTGCAACGAAAAGGGGCGCGATCGATCGACCGCGCCCCTCTGTCATCCAGCAATGGCTGAGCGTTTAGCGGCGACCGCAGCGACGCTTCGCCGTGATCGTGCGGTCGATCGCGCGACCGCCGAACGCGCCGGCGACGCCGCCGACGACCGTTCCCAGCAGCTTATCACCGCCACCCGCGATGCTGTTGCCCAATACCGCGCCGCCAACGCCACCGACGACGGCGCCGGTGGTCCCGCCGGAGCGGGTGCAATAGGTCTTGCCGCCCCGGCCGTTGTAGGTCCGGTAATAATGCTTGCGCGCTTCGGCCGAGGTCGGGACCACGAGCGTGGTCGCGGTCAACGCGACGGCGCCCAGGCTCAGAAACAGATTCCGCATTTCGAATTCCCTTTATTGCTTTGTATCAATGCCGGGAACCTAACGTCGATTGCCACCGCAAAGTTGCATCGCTCGCGATTCAACGCGTGAAGGAGGGGCCAGGACGATGTGCACGATATCCACGTTATCCACAGGGCGGTCCCGACCGTTAACGCTTGGCGCGAATCGGATTTGGTGACAGCTTCATGACATCGAGACTGAGACGGCCCGCCGAGAAATCGGTAGATTGTTCAAGGACTTGGTCTTCGGAATCAGGATCATAGCCGCAAGGCGAAGACGATGAGTTCGAAGTAGGGACATCAGCCCCCGCTGACCCCGAACGGATCGCGCAAGCGAGACGATCGGACGACGCACACTGATGGCCCGAACATGATCGAATGTCTTCGGACGGACGGTCATGGGTTGCAGCGGCGAGCCGCCGGTCAAGCCCGTCAAACGGCGCGACAGGAAAGGTGCCGAGGTGACCAACGCGAAGGATGACGCTTCGGCGTTGCTCTTCGTAGGCCGCCGGTGGCCGGGAATGCTGAGAATCTTCGGATGATCGCGCCCGGCCCCGACGACCGAACCGGACGATTGGGTGGGCCCTCGGGCTAAACTTGGTCGAACGGCGCGAGATTCAGGAAGCTTTCGGGCTTTCGGGGTGGAGCAATCGCAAAGCTGGACGTGCCTTCGGGCGAATCGAGCGGAGCGAGCCGCGGAACGGAGCGTCTTCGGACGAAGACCGGCCACGGCGACCGCGAAGCAGGAATGGTCTTCGGACTAATCAGGTGGAGCGGGCGAAGCGAAGAACGTTTTCGGACGATCGGAGCCGAGCGAAACCGCGGAGTTGCGCTGGCCTTCGGGCCACGCAACCGAGCAAAACCGCGAAACCTGGCGCCGCTCTTCGGAGCAGCACGGATGTAGCGAGCCGCCGAAACCAGATGGCGCAGGTCGACCTTTCGGGGAAAGCCAAGCGGATCGAAGTCCGGCGACAGGGGAGTCGGTCGCAAGACCGGCTCCCCAATTGCGTTTTGGGGCATGGCTGGACTGACCTCGCCAGCCTGATATCACCGCGACGTGCTCGCGATTGCCGCCCTGTTCCTTTCGATATCCGATCTGACGGCAACTTTCGTTGGCGATCTGCGCGGCTGCGGTATCGACGAGAAGCGTGCCTTGGTCGAATATCGCGACGACCTGCAAGATCGCGAGACGGGCGTGGCAGGCTCGGAGCCGGTGTCGGACGAGCAGATAGGTTGCCTGGCGATCGCAGCGGCCACGCGCGGATATCACATCGAGTTCGCCGATCCGTCGCTGAACAGGCGATTTGCCGCGGTCTATGAGCCGAAAATGCGCGAAGCCGGCCGGATAGTCGCGCGACAGGAACTTGCGAAAAGAGGCTTGCTGGAAACGGCACCTCAGTTCGAAGCGGGGCAACCGCTTGCCGTTTTTGCGAATCGCGTCGAAGAGTTTTGCGGCGCCAAGTCCGGCGGCTTGCTCAAATCGCGCGGGACGACTCTGACGATCGATCCGCGAACGCTGCGCAAGCTGCCTTATAAACGCGCCAGCGATCAGATCGAGTGCGTGCTTTTGACGCTGTCCGCCGCCGACCTCGAACCCAACGACGTTTCGTTCGGATTTATCGGTAACGAATTTTACGCGCCGCCCCAACGCACTACCGGCAAGCGTCGCTAACCCGCCACGATGCTTCCCCACACCCCCGACTGGCTCCCCGCGATCGCGCCTTGGCTCGACCTGGCCGGGCTCGTCGTGTTCGCCGCATCTGGCGCGTTGGCAGCGGCGAAGCGGGGGCAGACGATCGTCACGCTGACCTTCTTCGCGCTCGTCACCGGGGTCGGGGGCGGGACGGTGCGCGACTTGCTGATCGGGGCGCCGGTGTTCTGGATCCACGACAGCCGCGCCGCGGCCGGGTGCCTGATCGTCGCGTTCGCGGTGTGGCTGACCCCGGCGGCGTGGTGGCGCGGGCAAGCGCTCGACTGGTTCGATGCGGTGGGACTGGCAGCCTACGCCGTGTTCGGCGCGGCCAAGGCGATTGCCTTTGGCGTGCCGCCGGTGCCGGCGGCGCTGATGGGCGTGGTGACCGCATGCGTCGGCGGGATCATCCGCGACGTGCTGGCCGGCGAGCCGTCGATCCTGTTGCGCCCCGAAATATACGTCACCGCGGCGGCGCTGGCGGCGGGGCTCTATGTCGGATTGGGGCTGGTGGGCGTGCCGTTGCCGATCGCGGCGGTGCTGGGCACGCTCGCCGGGTTCGCGCTGCGTGCGGTCGCCATCCGCTGGAAGCTCGCACTGCCGGCGTATCGCGGCGGTCGATAGCCGCCTATACACATTCGTACGGTGCGAGTTTAATCGCAGCATGCGGCGACCGTTGCGGCTCGCCGCAGTGGGGAGGAAGCAGGTGATTGGTTTGTTGCTTGGGGGCCGCGCCTGACGGCTTGCCCGGACGTTGTTGACAGGCTTTTTGGCTATCGTAGCGACAGCACCCGCCGCGACTGCCCAGCCCCAACCAGTCGCATCGAGTCCGCTCGCCACCGATGGTTCGGCCCGCATCCTGTGGCAACATGTCTTCGCGACCGCCAACGACGACTGGATCAACGACATCGTTCCTTTGAACGACGGCACCTTCCTGGCCGTCGGCTTCCTCAACCGCAAAGGCACCACCAGTGACTGGCGCGCGCTCGCCGCCCAATTCCGCGATAATGGCGAGATCGTCACCGAGCGGGAATATGGCGCGGGGGGCGGAGTCGATGCCTTTTGGAGCGCGTATCAGGCGCAGGACGGCAACCTTGCCTTTTCCGGTTTCACCAGCCGCATCGGCGGCGGCGGGATGGATGCCTGGTCGATGGTCACCGACAAGGACGGGACCATCGTCAAGGAGAACGCCTATGGCGGCGGCGCGGGCTATGACCGCTTCATCGATCTCGCGCCCACCGCGGACGGCGGCTATATCTTCGTCGGCCACACCCAGCCTGCCGACAAGCCCGACGTCCGCTATCTGCTTATCGTCAAGACCGATGCCGGCGGCGTCGAGCAGTGGCGCCGCGCCCAAGCCGGTCCCGAGTCCGACCCCGCTTTGTACATCGAGCCCAGCGGCGATGGCGGCTTCATCATCGCGGGCGGGCTCGAGGACGACTTGCTGGTCCTGAAGATCGACGCCCAGGGCAAGGAGCTTTGGCGGCGGACCGTTGGCACGCCGGGGATCGTCGATAACGATCACGGACTCGTCGTCCTGCCGAACGGGCGCATCGTCGTCGTCGGATACACTGGAAGCTGGGGCGTGCGCAGCAATGACATGATCGCGGCCGTCTTGTCGCCTGCGGGAGAGCTGTTGAAGGTCGAAACCTTCGGCGGGGCAGGGGACGATCGCGCGATCCTGGCACGCGCAGACGCTCAAGGCCGCGTGTGGGTCGTGGGCTATACCAAGAGCGCAGGCGCGGGCGGATGGGACGTGCTCGTCACCCGCCTCGATGCGAGCGGACCGTTCGAGGGCGGTGCTACCACCCTTGGTAGCGACAAAGACGACAACGGGTCGGCGATCCGCCCATTGGCCGATGGCTCACTGCTCGTTGCCGGCTACAGCCGTGGTTTCGGCCAAGGCGGGGAGGACGCTTTCCTGGTGCGGCTGTCTGCGCCCGATTGGAAGCGGCCGCATCCCAATTTCGCGCGCCGCCAAGTCCGGCTATCCAAGTGATCGACAGGGGGATTCGGCCTATGCGTTCGATTACCCTGGCGGCAGGCTTGGCCTTGTTTGCATTGGTCGGTCCGGCGGGCGCTTCCGACAAGGAACCGGCGCGCGTCACACGGACCGGGTCCGTGGACGGAATGTTCTCCCCTGATGGAAAGACGATCGTCTTTGCCACAAACCGCGCATCCCGCGCGCCGCAATCCTATGATATCTGGCTCGTCGATTCCGATGGGACCAACCCGCGACCATTGAGCAGCGACCCGGCGATGGAGGAGACGCCCGCTTTTTCTCCGGACGGGACCCGAGTCGCCTATGCCTCCGAGCGCGACGGTAATTCGGAAATCTATGTCAAGAATGTCGATGGGTCGGGCGAAGTGCGCCTGACGAACGATCCGGGCATGGACATTCACCCGATATGGCTCTCGGACGGGTCGGGCCTGATCTTCAACAGCAGCCGCCGGGCCAAGAATGCCGAGGACCCGGAAATTTTCGACATCTTCTCGATCAGGCCCGATGGCACGGGGCTGCGCCAGATCACTCGGCATAACGGCGTTTCGACCTATGCCTCCGTATCTCCCGACGGGCGGCGCCTGCTTTTCCGCCGCGTCGTCGATGGCAATTCGGAAGTTTTCGTCGCAAATGCGGACGGCTCGAACGAAGTCAACCTCACCAACAAGCCTGGCTTTGACGGTTGGGCCTTGTGGTCGCCAGACAGCAAGCGGATCGTCTTCGTCAGCGACCGCACCAACAAGGACGCTCTGGAAATCTACCTGATGAACGCGGACGGGACCGGAGTAGTCCAGCTGACCCACGCCAACGTGCGCAGTTTTGCGCCCGGCTTCTCGCCCGACGGCCGCAAGATCCTGTATACGCAATCCGGGCAGGGGATCGCCGATCTGTACCTGATCGATGTCCCGGCTGAAGGAGGCGTGCCGGCACCGTAAGCGATTGCCGGTCAGCCCCGCTGGATCAGGCCGACGTCGCTGAACTTCTTGGGCTCGACGGGCGGGATCGACGCGTCGGTCAACTCGCACTGCCAGAAACCGACATCGATCCAGCGGCCCTGCTTGAACCCCAGTTCGCGCAGCACACCCTGACGGCGAAAGCCGGTCGCCTCGTGCAGGTTGATCGAATAGTCGTTGGGCAGCGAGATCACGCTCACCGCCTGGACGAAGCCCTGCGCGCGCAACGTGTCGATCAACGCGCGATACAGCAGCTTTCCGACGCCTTGGCCCTGCACCGGTCCGACGACATAGACTGATGTCTCGACGACGTAGCGATACGCCGGCCGCTCGCGGAACTTGGTGGCATAGGCATAGGCCAGCACATTGTCGCCATCGGCCTCGCCATTGGTCGCAACCAGCCACGGATAGAGTCCGTCCGACGCCGCCATCCGCTCGCCCATCGCCGCCGCGTCGGGCGCCTCGGTTTCGAACGAAACCGTCCCCGTCATCACGTACGGCGCGTAGATAGCGGCGATCGCGGCGGCGTCGGCGGGCCGCGCCGGGCGCAGCGCGATCAAGACCAGACCGCCTTGATCAGCATCTGCACCAGATTAAGGTCGTCGCTGTTTGCTCGCGCATCGCTGAACCCGGCGCATTCGAGGCAGCGCGCCTGGACCGAACTTGTTGCGGCGAGCCGCTTGGCGTCGCCCAACGCGCGCGCCAGCACGTCTTGACGTTCGCCGGCGATGACCGCGAATATGTCGCGCGCGCTTGCCGTGTCGCTACTGTCGTCGTCCTTGTTATAGCCCGCGACCAGCTGCGCGAACCAGCCCGGCTTCTTCTCAAGATAGACCCGCGCGACGTTCTTGGGATCGACCCCGGCGCGTTTGGCAGCTTCCGCCACCGCGTCGTCGAGCGTGCCGAAGCGGTCGACCAGCCCGATCTGCCGCGCGGTGCCGCCGTCCCACACGCGGCCCTGGCCGATCTCGTCGACCCGCTGCGGCGTCATCTTGCGCGCGGCGGCGACGCGGGCGAGGAACTGGGCATAGCCGTGCTCTATCGACGATTGCAGGATCGCGTCGACTTGGGGGTTGGTGCCGCCATAGATGTCGGGCTGGCCCGACAGCGGCGTCGTCTTGACCCCGTCCGCCGTGATGCCGAGCTTGGCGAGCGAATTTTCGAAGGTCGGGATAATTCCGAAGATACCGATCGATCCAGTGATCGTATTGGGTTCGGCGAAGATGACGTCGCCGGCGGTCGCCACCCAATATCCGCCCGACGCGGCGAGCCCGCCCATCGAGACTACCACCGGCAGGTTCTGCTTCTTGGCCTCGAGCACCGCGAGCCGGATCGTTTCCGACGCCAGCGCGGAGCCGCCCGGCGAATCGATGCGCACGACCAGCGCCTTCAATTCCTTCCGTGCCAGTGCGTCGAGCACTGCCTTGGCGATCGTATCGCCGGCCGCCACCCCAGGACCCGACTTGCCGTCGACGATATCGCCGGCCACTGTGACGATGCCGATCTTGTCGCCGCCGGTCGGGATCGGGTTGGCCGCGACCCAGTCGGCGTATTTAATCGTCGCATAGCTGCCCGCGACCTTCTTGGGTCCTTCGCCCGCGAGTTCGGCGACGTGGCGGCCGAAGGCGGTGCGGTCGCCGAGCTTGTCGACCAGCCCCGCCGCCAGGTTCGCCTTGGCGATATCGCCCGCGGTCGCGGTCACCGCTTGGTCAGGGTTGGTCAGGAACTGGTCGATCTGCGCCTTGGGCCGGGCCTTGTGGATCAAATCCTTCCACTGGCCGAAGATCGACGCGTAGAGCGCGGTCGACGCTTCTTTCGCCTCGGACGATTGGTCGGACCGGGTATAGGGCTCAACATACGACTTGAACTTGCCAACGCGGTAGACGTGAACGTTGACGCCGAGCTTGTCGATCAACCCCTTGTAATATAGCTGATTCCCGCCGGCACCCATGAACAATGTGCCGCCCATCGGATTGACCCAGATCTCGCTGGCGTTCGACGCGAGCAAGTACGAGCCGTCGGTATAGGCGGTGGCGTAGGCCAGCACCTTCTTGCCCGACGCCTTGAACCGGCCGACCGCGTTGGCGACTTCCGTCACCGCGGCCGGATAGCCGCCGCCGTAGCTGTCGAGGTCGAGCACCAGCACCTTGACCCGCGCATCGTTCTTCGCGGTGTCGATCGCGCGGACCAAGTCGCGCAGGCGGAATTCGCGGTCGGGGTTGTCGCCCTGCGCTGCGCCGAGCGCGGTGGGATTGGCCGGCTGCTCGACGATCGGGCCGTTAAGCTTGAGCACTAGGGCCCCGTCGCGGATCGTGCCGGCGTTGGGCTTGGAGGACAGCAGCGCAAACAGCGCGCCGAAGAAGATGAGCATAAACAGCAGCACCAGGCCGTCCTTGATGCCGACCAGGATTTTCCAGGCGCCCCGAACCAGTTTCACGTGCCGATCTCCTCGCGCCCATGTGGCGCTTCGCTGCACTGCGATAGCCGCAAGTGTGTGGGGTGAGCAATACGCAACCCATCCGTCATCCCAGCAAAAGCTGGGATCTCATGCGATGGTGCAGCCTGAGATCCCAGCTTTCGCTGGGATGACGATAAGGACTTTCTCCGCTATCCGCCGCGCCATGGACGCCCCAGCCGCCCCCATGCCGCTGGCCGGCCCCCCTCCGGCGACGATGCGCGATGAGTTGTGGGCGCTCGCGCGGCTCGCTGCGCCGCTGGTAGGGGCGAACCTGCTCCAGATGGCGGTCTATGCAGTCGACGTGATCTTCGTCGCGCGGCTCGGGCCGATCGAGTTCGCCGCCTCGACGCTCGGCGTGTTCCTGTTCAGCCTGATCCTGTGGGCGCTGATCGGCTTCACCGGCGCCTGCGCCCCGCTCATCGCCGCCGAGCTCGGCGCGCGTAAGCACGCGGTGCGGCAGGTGCGGCGATCGTTCCGCATGGCGATGTGGCTCGGCCTGATCACCAGCGCCGTCTTCATGATCGTCCTGTCGCAGGGCGAACGGATTCTGCTGCTTCTTCACCAGGACCCGCACGTCGCCGCGCGCACCGGTGCGTTCCTGAACATCCTGCTGTTCGTGATGCTGCCCAACGTCTGGGCCGGCGTGATGCGCACCGCCGCCGCCGCGCTGGGACGGGCGGGCTGGGCGTTGATCGTCACTTTGATGGCGCTCGGGCTCGGTATCCTCGGTAATTGGCTGCTGGTGTTCGGGCATGGCGGGTTTCCAGCGCTGGGGCTCGAAGGGTCGGCGATCGCCAGCGTTGTCACCGCCTGTGCGATGATGCTCGCCTATGCCGCGATCATCCAGTTCGACCCCAAGATTCGGCGTTACCGCTTGTTCGGCCGATGGTGGCGGCCAGAATGGCCGCGGATGGTCGAGATCGCCAAGCTCGGCGCGCCGATCGCACTGACCTTTACGCTGGAGGGCGCGTTGTTCGGTGGCGCGGCGTTCCTGATGGGGCTGATCGGCGTGGTCGAGGTCGCGGCGCATGCCATCGCGCTCAACATCGCGGCGATCGCGTTCCAGGTGCCGTTCGGCATAGGGCAGGCCGCGACGATCCGCGTCGGCATGGCCTATGGTGCGGCGGATCGCGCTTGGATCGGGCGCGCTGGGTGGGCGGCGATCACGGCCGGCACAGGCTTCATGGCGTTGACCGCGACCGCGATCTGGCTGGCCCCGCGGTTGTTCGTCAGCGCTTATTTCGATGTCAGCGACCCGGCGCACGCGCAGGAAGTCGCGCTGGCGCTGCAATATCTCGTGGTCTGCGCAATGTTCCAGCTGTTCGACGGCGCGCAGGCGGTGGCGGCGGGCAGCTTACGCGGGTTGCAGGACACGCGCATGCCGATGATCATCGCCGGGTTCGGCTATTGGGTCGCGGGGTTCGGCACCGCAATCTTCCTGGGGTTCCACGCCAAGTGGGAAGGGGTCGGTATCTGGGTCGGCCTGGCGGTCGGGCTGTTCGTCGTATCGGGGTTGTTGGTCGCACGCTGGTCGATGCGCGAACGGCTCGGGCTGTTACCGGCACAAGTCATCTAATTAAACTAGCTCAGCCCATTGACGCGCCCGGCCGCGCTCCACATATGCGCCTTGCTGGCACTCGGCTGAGTCGAGTGCCAAACTCATGCAATCTACCTAGAGAGGCTATTAGCAATGAACTTTCGTCCGTTGCACGACCGCGTTCTTGTCCGCCGTATCGAGGCCGACGAAAAGACCGCGGGCGGGATCATCATCCCCGACACCGCCAAGGAAAAGCCGCAGGAAGGCGAAGTGATCGCCGCCGGCACCGGCGCTCGCAACGAAGCGGGTGAAGTGCATCCGCTCGAGGTCAAGGCCGGCGACAAGGTGCTGTTCGGCAAATGGTCGGGCACCGAGGTCAAGATCGACGGTGAAGACCTGCTGATCATGAAGGAATCGGACATTCTCGGCATCGTCGCCTGAGAGTCCGTTTCCGCGGCAACTTCGTAAACATCCAGATTTGAAAGGTCAGCCAACATGGCAGCCAAGGACGTAAAATTCAGCCGCGACGCGCGTGAGCGCATTCTGCGCGGCGTCGATATCCTCGCCGACGCGGTGAAGGTCACGCTGGGCCCGAAGGGCCGCAACGTCGTGATCGAAAAGAGCTATGGTGCGCCCCGCATCACCAAGGACGGCGTCACCGTCGCCAAGGAAATCGAGCTCAAGGATCGCTTCGAAAACATGGGCGCGCAGATGCTGCGCGAAGTCGCTTCGAAGACCAACGACAATGCCGGCGACGGCACCACCACCGCGACCGTTCTCGCCCAGGCGATCGTCCGCGAGGGCATGAAGTCGGTTGCGGCCGGCATGAACCCGATGGACCTGAAGCGCGGCATCGACCTCGCCGTGGTCACCGTCGTCGAGGATCTGAAGAAGCGTTCGAAGCCCGTCTCGGGCACCAAGGAAATCGCTCAGGTCGGCATCATCTCAGCCAATGGCGACACCGTCGTCGGCGAGAAGATCGCCGAGGCGATGGAGAAGGTCGGCAAGGAAGGCGTGATCACCGTCGAGGAAGCGAAGGGTCTCGAATTCGAGCTCGACGTTGTCGAGGGCATGCAGTTCGACCGCGGCTATCTGTCGCCGTATTTCATCACCAACCCGGAGAAGATGAC